>JAJFMG010000001.1 GCA_021772295.1 Chlamydiota bacterium
ATCAGTTTTCTGGAATGGACCACTTGGAGTTTTTGAATTTCCAAATTTTGCAAAAGGTACAAATAAGATAGCAAAAACCTTGAGTGAGTTATCGTGCACAAAAATTGCAGGAGGAGGTGACTCTGTATCTGCTATCAAAAAAGCGCATTTAGAAGATAGATTCACTTATCTATCTACCGGTGGTGGGGCATCCCTATCTTTTATTGAAAATGGAACTCTTCCTGCTATACAAGCAATCGAGTAAAATACTTTTTTTATATCCAAATTCTTTTACTGAAATCCTGGTTGAATTATTCGGTAAAAAAGGTATAATTGGGGTATCGAGGCAACATGAAAAACGGCCTCTACAACTTGAAAGAGAAAATGTTAATTCTTATTTTAAGCCCTATTGCCAGTAAGAGGTTTGTTTGATTAATTATCAGCACTCTACTCTGCCGAGCGGCTTTATCTTTCTGCCACAAATTATTACTTTAGCCCGCACTACCTGCAAGATAATTTTTTTTCCTGATGAGAGGCGCCCATGTCTGTAAAGGAAAAACAAGAATTTGGAAGATTTAGAAGTTTTCTTTGGCCAATTCACAGATTTGAGCTAAAAAAATTTCTTCCACTTTTTATTATCTATTCCTTAATTTGCTTTAATTATTCCCTTCTTCGAGCTGCTAAAGACGCCTTAGTAATCACTGCCCCGTCATCAGGTGCCGAAGCCATCCCTTTTATTAAGGTATGGGCCATACTTCCTATGGCAATTTTGATCACAGTTGTTTTTACTAAACTTTTTAATCGTTATAGCCACGAACAAGTTTTTTACCTCATGATTGGGATATTCCTTGGCTTTTTCTTGCTGTTTTCAACTGTTTTATATCCTTGTCGAGACTTCCTGCATCCTCACGCTTTTGCAGATTCATTAGAAAATATGCTACCCTCTGGTTTTCATGGTCTTGTGGCAATAATTAGAAATTGGACCTTTACCCTATTCTATGTGATGTCAGAGCTCTGGGGAACTGCCATTATGACAGTACTTTTTTGGGGTGTTGCTAATGAAATTACATCTGTTGGGGATGCAAAAAGATTTTATGCAATTTTGGGTGTCGGAGCAAACATTGCAACCATTTTTGCAGGTCAAATTTCTGTGATCACTGCAACAAGCTTTATTGATCTTTCATTCCTTTTTGGGGCTGAAAAATGGGGACAAGTTCTTGGATTTATCTCGGCACTTTCAATTGGATCTGGCATTATTATCATTGGAGTTTTTAGGTGGTACGTACAAAATGTTTTAAAAAGTGACGTCTCATTCGAAAAAGTACTTGATAAAATGAAGAAGAAATCCATCAACACGAAGATGGGGTTAAGAAAAAGCTTTTCCTATTTAGCCAAATCCAAATATTTAATATGTATTGCAATTGTTGTAATTGCATACAACATTTCTCTAAATATGATTGAAATTGTATGGAAGGACCAACTCAAACTTTTGTATCCTGACCCATCTGACTACAATGCATATATGGGGAAAATCCTTATTGCCACAGGAATTTTATCAACCTTTATCGGATTATTTCTTTGCGGTAATTTAATACGTAGGGTGGGATGGACCATATCTGCACTTGTCACTCCTATGATTGTTCTTGTAACAGCACTTGGATTCTTTTCTTTTATGATCTTCCATGACAGCAAGCTTGCTGTCATAACCACACTACTTGGAACAACCCCCCTTGTTATTGGAGTCTTTTTTGGTGCAATGCAGAACTCTTTTACAAGAGCGTGTAAATACACTCTTTTTGACGCGACCAAAGAAATTTCTTTTATTCCTCTTAGCTCAGAGTCTAAATTAAAAGGGAAAGCTGCTATTGATGGCGTTGGCTCAAGACTTGGAAAGTCTGGTGGGTCCCTTATCCACCAAATCCTGCTGATGGTTTTCGGAAGTATTTCTATGAGCACCCCATTTGTTGGCATCTTACTAGTTGGTGTCATCGGCGCATGGATGGTTGCGACTAAGTCTCTTGGAAAAAGATTCCATAAACTCTCTCTTGAAAATGAAAAACTCGACATTGAACTTCCAACTGCATCTGAGAGTGTATCAGCAAAAGAAGCTCCTGATAGTCAAGAAGCTTTAGTGTAAACAAACAAATATAGATTTTATGGACAACCTTATTGAATATATAATTGCGCATAAGACAGCAGCGCCCTTTATTGCCTTTTTTTTGGTATTACTTGCTGGATTCAGCCTTCCAATCAGCATTGATATCATTCTTGTAGCATGCGCTTTCCTTGCCGCAACCGCTCTTAAAAGCCACGCTCTTTCTTTATATTTAAGTATGGTAGTAGGTTGCGCTCTTTCTGCATGGATTGCATATTTTATTGGCCGAACGTTTGGAAAAAAACTCCTTAAAATTAAGTGGTTTTCCAAAATACTTCCTGAAAACAGGCTTCAAAAGATACGCAAATTTTATGAAAAGCATGGCTTCAAAACATTTATTATCGGTAGATTTATCCCATTTGGGGTTAGAAACTGCCTTTTCATGAGCTCTGGTATGAGTAAAATGCCTTTTGGAAAATTTGTATTTCGAGATGGAGTTGGTTGTTTTATCTGGGCTACGGTATCTTTTTATTTCTTTTTTAGACTTGGACAAAATTTAGATACTCTCGTTTCTTATCTAAAAACATTCAATGCACTCATTTTTTCTCTATTCGCAGTAGCTGTAATTAGCTACTTTTGGTATAAAAGGAAAAACGTGAAAAGCAAAAAGCTTCAAGACGGAATACAAAGGGACTAGAAGCTTTTAACCATAAACGACTGATTAGTAAAATACTTATGCTTAACCCCTCCAATGGATTATCTCTTCTACGTGCACCTTTAGCATTTGCTTTCTTGGTTGACTCACCGCTTGTTAGAACCATTGTGGTACTACTTGCCATGATTACAGACTGTTTTGATGGGTATTTAGCCCGAAAATTCAAATATACCACAAGAGTTGGAGCAATCTTAGATCCTTTAATGGATAAATTTTTTGTATACTTTACTTTATGTGTGTTATTTTTTGAGTCTAAAATATCAGTTTGGCAGGGAGCTGCCATGCTATCAAGAGATGTTTTTCTCTGCCTTTTTGGCATTTATTTGATTTTATCCAAAAACTGGGAATCCTATAAGTTCCGATCTATTAAATGGGGAAAAATAACGACTGCAACGCAGTTTTTTGTTCTCATTACAATTTCTCTAGGGTATACTTTACCTCAACTATTTTATGTCGTCTTTGTTATTTTTGGAATGCTCGCATTTATTGAGCTTTTGCAATTAACAAGAGAGACAATTGCAAAAAACTAAACATATTTTTTGAGTAATGTCTTCTAGTAGATCATCATCCTACATTTTTTTGGCTCTATTTTTGGGCGTTATTTTTGGATTTTTATCCATTCCATTTGTAAATAGCCTTGCAAAAGTTGTGTCTGAGCTTTTTATGAATATCTTAAAGCTGCTCTCTCTTCCCATTATTTTCCTGTCTATCTTATCAACCATAACTGGAATGGAAAACCTAAGAACTGCTAAATTCTTTGCTCAAAAAATCGTAAAATACACACTCCTTACAACACTACTAGCAGCAGGTGTTGCCCTTCTTATTTTCGTTATGGTAAAGCCTGCATCCATGCAACTTCTCTCCACAGAGGTAACGCAAACTGCAAATACACCAAGTGGTACATACATTTCATTCTTACTCAAAATTATCCCCTCCAATATTGTTGAGCCATTTGCAGAGAACAATGTGTTAGCAATTGCATTTATCGCACTTATTCTCTCGATTGCAATCATTAAATTGCCCAAAGAACAAAGTGATCCGCTACGGCAGTTTTTCAAGTCTTTATTTCAGGCGATGTTAAAAATATCCTCTGCCATCATTGCAATTTTACCCATTGGTGTTTTTGTATTTACAGTAGAATTTTTTGGGGCAATCAAAACAAGTGGCTCTGATCTCAAAAAACTTCTTCTTTATGCGCTTTGTATCCTGCTTGCAAACGCTGTGCAAGGACTAATAATTCTCCCTCTTCTTCTTAAAAGAAAAAAGATATCTCCACTCAAACTCGCGAAGGGTATGATGCCTGCAATTACCATGGCATTTTTCTCTAAATCATCGAATGCCACCCTTCCAATTAGCTTAAATTGCGCTCGAAAACGATACCCCATGTCGAAAGAACTCTCTAGTTTTAGCTTCCCCCTATGTTCTGTAATCAACATGAATGGATGCGCAGCATTTATTTTAATAACAACGCTCTTTGTCTCTCTATCAAATGGCTTCGTATTCCATCCCATCGAGCTCATTTCATGGATATTTATTGCAAGTATAGCAGCTATTGGAAACGCTGGCGTTCCAATGGGGTGCTATTTTTTAACAACTGCCTTTTTAGTCGGAATGAATGTCCCTTTAACCCTCATGGGACTCATTTTACCCCTATATACTTTTTTTGATATGGTAGAGACAGCTCTCAACGTCTGGTCAGATGCGTGTGTTACTGCTATGGTAGATCAAGAAATTAAAGAAGCTCCTGCGAAAGCGGGTGAGGTCGTAGCATAAAAAAATCTGTCGACATTTTCCTAAAAAGAGAATAGCTTAGGGCTTATCCTTTATCATTAATCCAAAGAGAACTCCCATGAATAAAGAAAAAGAACCTGTTTTTACATCTGCAATTCGTAATTTTTTAAATACTATTTTTATTATTCTAGGTTCGATTGTAGGGGTAGTTTTTATTGTAATTGCCATTAGTTTTTTCTCTAAACCCTATGGTCATTCTCCAAAAGCTGCGATCACTCTTGCGCCTGATGCAAATGGAAACAGAAAACTTCTTTCTCAAAGCTCCCCTGCTATTCTACGCATAGATATCGAAGGTTTTATTGGCTCCAAATTCTTAAATGACAAAACCATCCAAAAGTTACTACTTGCCTCGCAAGAATCCCCACTTAAAAAAGGTCGAGTAAAAGGTATTCTTCTTGTTTTTAGAACCCCTGGCGGCGTTGCGTATGATTCAGATGCTATTTACCAAGAGCTGCAAGCCTACAAACAAAAATATCGAGTTCCCATTTATGGATACGTCGATGGAATGTGCGCATCTGGTGGAATGTTAATTAGCGCTTCATGTGATAAACTAAACTCGAATGCCTCAGGGATAATTGGTTCTGTTGGCGTAAAGATCGGTCCATTTTTCAATGTTTCAAAATTAATGGAAAGGTTTGGAGTTGAGTCCAAAACTTTGTACGAAGGAAAAGACAAGGATATTCTTAACCCCTTCCAGACATGGGATAGTGCAGATGATAAGTCTATACAAAATATTTTAGATTACGAATACAAGAGATTTGTAGATACCTTATGCGCGGGTAGAAAGACGCTCGACAAGCAAAAACTGATCGATGTGTATGGAGCTCAAGTTTTTAATCCACAATCTGCGAAAGAAAAAGGGTTTGTTGATAGTGCAAAC
>JAJFMG010000002.1 GCA_021772295.1 Chlamydiota bacterium
TAACAGATCAGAATAACTTGATTATAGAGATGGATTCACCGTCTTAGTCAAAGATTTGTAATATCCTGTAAAGCTTTACGATCTTGAGTCACATTTAAACTCAGTATTAGATTTTGAAGACTTGTAAGAAATGCTTCCTGACAGCTTTTTTTCAAAGTTAGACCAATTGTCGATAATACTGCTTACTCGAGTTAAATACTGCAATTCTAACTGATGAATATCTCTATTCAATATGTCTCGTAAATCTGATGGGATTTCTTCAAAGAAATCCCTATGCTTCTCAATGAACTCTATGAGCTTTTGCAAGTCAGCGAACATAGTATCATCAGGATCACTATAAATTGTAATTTGATTTCCTCGTTCAATCCCTGAAATACTCATCACCTTAACCAAAATTAATTTTTAAAATCAGATATGATTATATAAAAAAAATCTTATTTTTGAGCCCCTTTTCTTTATTTTACATTATTAAAAAAAAATCTTACCCTTTACTAATAAAATAGCCTTCAATAGAGACTTTTTGTATACTTTAGAAAATTTAAATAAGTATTCTGTATGAACGAAAAATCTAAGGGATTTAACCCAAACGCTATTGAGAAAAAATGGCAGTCATTTTGGGAAGAGAATAAACTTTTTCAAGCAAATGCAAATTCTGACAAAACTCCTTACTGCATCATGCTCCCCCCTCCAAATGTTACAGGGGTACTTCATATGGGTCATGCACTCGTGGATACGCTACAAGATGTTATGATTCGTTTTAAAAGGATGTCAGGATTTGAAACTCTATGGGTGCCAGGTGTTGACCATGCTGGGATATCAACCCAAACAGTTGTAGAAAGGCACCTCATACAAACAATGGGAAAAAGACGAATAGATTTCTCTCGAGAAGAATTCTTAAAACATGTTTGGGTGTGGAAAGAAGAAAATCAAGAAAAGATCGTCAATCAAATCAAACTGCTTGGATGCTCGCTTGATTGGTCTCGTATGCGCTTTACAATGGATGAAGATGCAAACCTATCAGTAAAAACAGTCTTTAAGAAAATGTTCGATGATGGCCTTATCTATAGAGGCGATTACCTTGTGAATTGGGATACGATCACCCAAACAGCTCTTGCAGATGATGAAGTCGAGTATGAAGAAAAAGACTCTTTTTTATGGCATTTCAAATATCCCATTAAGAATATGCCAGATACTTTTATTGAAATTGCAACAACAAGGCCTGAAACTTTACTTGGAGATACAGCTGTAGCTGTTTCTCCATCTGATGAGAGATACCAACATCTAATTGGAAAACATATTCAGCATCCCTTTACAGGCAGGGAAATTCCTATCATTGCAGATCACTTTGTCAAAAAGGAATTTGGAACCGGCGCTGTAAAAATCACCCCCGCCCATGACCCAAATGACTATGAAATGGGCCTTCGACATGATCTTCCCATGATCAATATGATGACCCCTGATGGCAAAGTCAATAAAGTGGGATTAGAGTTTGAAGGGCTTTCCATGAAAGATGCTCGAAAAGCTATTGTCTCTAAAATGAAAGAGCTCGGCTTTTTGGTTCGTATTGAACCACATAAGCACAGAGTTGGCATATCATATCGATCTAAAGCAATTATTGAACCATACCTATCTAAGCAGTGGTTTGTAAACATTTCAAGTTTCAAACAAGAGCTGATTGATGCTGTTAAACAAAAGCATATCAAACTTATTCCAAGTAATTGGGAAAGCACATATTTCCACTGGATTGAAAATTTAAGAGATTGGTGTATCTCACGTCAACTTTGGTGGGGACATAGAATCCCAATTTGGTACCACAAAAAAGATCCAACTAAAATTATCTGCCATGTAGAAGATTCTATCCCAGATGAGGTTAGTAAACATCCAAATGAGTGGATCCAAGAAGAAGATGTTCTCGACACCTGGTTTTCATCTGCACTCTGGCCCTTTTCTGCCCTTGGCTATCCAGGTCAAAGTAAAGACATCCAAAAGTTCTATCCCAATAGTACATTGATTACAGGACATGATATTCTATTTTTCTGGGTAGCTCGTATGATTTTCATGGGGAAATACGTAATGGGTGAGTTTCCCTTTAAGGAGACATTCTTACATGGTCTAATTTACGGAAAATCGTATTGGAGAGAATCTTCAGACGGACATATTGCATATGTTAACAAGGAAGAAAAAAGGCAATTTGATCTTGGTGAAAAGCTCCCCAAGGATATTCATTCCAAATGGGAAAAAATGTCCAAGTCTAAAGGCAACGTGATTGATCCAATTGAAATGCTTCAAACCTACGGCGCCGATGCACTTCGCACTGCACTATGTTCTAATGCAACCCATGCAAAACAAATTGATTTAGATTTACGAAAGTTTGAAGAGCAAAAAAATTTCATGAATAAAATCTGGAATGCCTCCAGATTTATCTTTATGCATTTAAATGCTGAAAAATTTCCTCTGTCATCTACCGAATTTGCAAGTGGACTTGACCTATCTAGTCTACAGATAGAAGATAAATGGATTCTTTCTCGCCTGCAAACCACAATCAAAGAAGTATCCGCCTATTTAGAAAACTATCAGTTTGATTTTGCATCAAGTAGTATTTATAGGTTTTTCTGGGATGAATTTTGCGCATACTACCTAGAACTTGTGAAACCTGTCTTGTTTGGGAAAGTTGGTACGACCAATCAAAGAACCAATAAACAGAAACTACTTGCAATCATATTGACTGCAACTATGCGACTTCTACACCCCTTTGCTCCATTTATTACAGAAGAAATTTTTTCAGAGCTAAAAGAAAAATTATCTGGAAATACATCTTCTTGCTCCCTAACAGCAGAATCCTTAGATGCACTTTTAGCTCAAGCATGCGCTGTTGCGCCATTTCCAAAAACTGATTCTTCATTAATAAATCTAG
>JAJFMG010000011.1 GCA_021772295.1 Chlamydiota bacterium
CGAAGTTTAAAAGCACAAGCGCTGCAATAATCGTTGTAACATTGGAATCCATAATTGCAGAGAATGCTTTCTTGTATCCAGTATGAATTGCAGATGAAATCCTGCCACCATTTGATAAAAATTCTTCTCGAATTCTCTCAAAAACTAGTACGTTAGCATCAACTGCCATACCCATTGTGAGAATAATACCTGCAATGCCCGCAAGGGTTATTGTAGCTTGGATATTTTGCAAAGCTGCCCACATGATAAGTAGGTTAAATATTACAGCAATAGACGCAATAACTCCTGAAAATTTGTAATAGGAGATCATAAGCGCTACAACAAGTATAAGAGCTAAGGCCGTTGCAAGAATTCCCTTCGTTCTATCTTTTAATCCAAGTTCAGGGCTTACATTTTTCTCAGAGAGAATGTGTGGCGCAAAACTTAGCGATCCGGCTTTCAAATCTGCTTCAAGAGTGTTGATTTCTCTTTGTGTAAAGCTACCTGTAATCATAGCTTTTTCACGAAGCGCAGAATCAAGTGTCGGAGATGAGATTACACTTCCATTTAGGATAACGGCCATTCTCCAACCATTTCCCTTTGAGTAACTACTTAAATCGGAGTCTAAAACGGTTTCTTTTGAGAAAGCGGATGTCCAAGTATGAAACTCATCTCTTGGATTGATTTTTAGACCACTTTTAGAGCTCGAAGCTCCTACGACTTCAAATCCTAGGAAATTTCCACGTGTTGTGTCATAACCTGCTCTCACATTTTTTAGATTAGAACCCTCAAGAGCATAGTTATTCATTACAATAATAAGAGGGGTAGTCTGCCCTTGCCAATCTGAGATTGTATCTCCTCTCATAATAGCAAGTTTTGACAAGGAGTCATTAAAAGAAGAACTCATTGTGGCTGTCGCTGGATTTGACAAACGTAGTCCATTGTCATAGAGAATTTTAGCTGATTCAGTACCTGGTTTTGCAATTTCTGTATCTAGAGTATCTCCATAAAGATGGGTGAATGCGATGTATTGAATATCTTCAATATCTTTCTTGTTGGTAACGATCGCTTCATTCCAAACTTCTTGTAAAAATGTTTGCGTTGCAGTGGCAAGGTTTGCATTGTTTCTGCCAAATTTTTCATTAACGATATGAAAATACATTGAAGATGCTTTTACGAGTTCTTTGGCTGAAAGTCCCTGCGCACTTGGGAAGTCTAAAGTGATGTTATTCCCTTCTTGGCGAATAGCAACTTCTGAAACCCCCATTTTATTTACTCGGGAATACAGTTCGTTAATCCCTTGTTTGATGTCATCTTCATCTTTGACAACTCTGCCATTTTGATCTCGTAGTTCAATTTGAACTGTTTTACCACCAGATAAATCAAGCCCCCAATGTAGGATTTTTCGCTCATCACCTCTGAAGAATTTTTTTGCACTTAAACTCAAATTGCTAAATAAAGGATTTGCAGTTGGTTTTGGAACGTCATACATTGTTTTTCCAGATGGGTCAACTTGCGCATGCCTGTATTCATCTCTCCATTTAAGGAGGTCCTCATGGATCTGTGTTTCAATTTTATTGGTTTCAAGAATTCGTTGCGCAACATTTGAGAATTCAAGTATTGCAAATTTCTTGCTTCCATGAACTGAAAAATTTTCTCTAGTTGCCTTGATGATATAATGGTAGAAATCATCAGCTTCAAAAACAAAGTCATCTTTCAAAGAAGTGCTTAAAGAAATAGAGTTGCCACTAAAACCTCTAAACCCATTTTTTTGAAGAAGATTTTCTAAAGACTTAAAGTCAGTTAAGAATTTTTGAGCCTGCTCTGAATTCGGATTGTCTTGAAATTGCTTTAAGATTTTATGTGCCCCCTTAGCAACAACATAAACAGCATTTTCTTTAAGTCCTGTTGCTAATTTTGCATCAACCTCTGATGGGGTGAATACAAGTAATCCAAGTTGTTTATCCGCTTTAGAAAGAGTTTTGTAAGTAGCATAATCCCAAATTGGAAACACGTCTCGTTTCAAATCTTTATGAGATGGATTAAAGCCTGCATGGAGAATGTTTTGGGTAACACTTGTGTGGTTTTTAGCAAGTGCATCAAGTTTCATTGTTAAAAAGCTTTCAGAATCTGCAAGGGAACTTAAAGCAATATGATACATAGAATTATCTGGTGTAATTTCTTCTCCAGATTCTCGTGAAATGCGGGCTATTTCATTATATATAAGTTGATCTAATTTATCTGTTTTGGATCGGGATTTCGATCCATTTTCTAACTGAGATTTGTAAGCTAGAATATCGGAATGAAAAAGGAGTGATACTTCTTCAGCTTTCCAGTTAATAGTGAGCCCACTGATAAGAGGGTTTGCTTTCCCAAGAGAAATATGCTGAGGCTTGTCAACTGTATAGGTTTTTGTGAGTAGAGACTTGATATTATCTTGGGTTAAAGGGGTAGCTCCTGAAGCAAAACTTGCGGTATGCTTTTCAAGTGTTTGGATTGCAATGTTTAATTTTTCTTCCTTGTTTGAAAGAAATGCAAGAGTTTCTCGGTCAATATTTTCTAGGTATTCACCAATATTTGTGAGGGATGCCTTTTTCTTTTCTAAGGCAATTTTTTCGTCTGATGTTTTCTTAGCAAATTCCTGGAAACTTGTGATTAAAGATTTGATAACGCTTTGTTTATCGGCAACCGCGCTTTGTGTAAAGGTAGAATAGTAGCGTTTTGCTATTGGAGAGTTTTCTCCAAAACCATCCCTGTATGACTTAATGCTTTGCGCTAAGAAAAGCATGTAATCTTCTTTTCTAGGATCTTTTATGTCTGCGGTCACAGCATTTACATACTGTGCATTTTCTGAAACTCCAGAAATAGAAAGAGCGAGTTCTAACATTCGATCATTTACGACTTCATGGAAAAGAGGTGATACTTCTCCATTTTCTAAAAATTTGGGAGCAAAATCAAAATAATACTCTCCATTATTTACATCGTAGGTAATTGGAATGTTTCTTTGAACATATACAGTATTTGTTAGATTAGAATCAGCGTCAGAAAGGGAAAGTTGAGAGGGGGTAAAGGGAATAAGCGCTCCAGCACGAGGCAGGAACTCCTTGAATTTTTTTGCATCAGAATCCTTTGAAAAAGTAAGTTTTACTTCTTGTGGGTTTTTCGTGATGGCAACTTCTTTGGGAGAAATTTTGAGAAGTTTGCAAAAGGAGTGGAGATAAGAAATAGAATCTTTTTCTAAATGATTGACTCGTTTCATTATATCTTTTGAAATGTGGCTAGCTTCTAAAATTCCAATCGGATTTTTTAAAGGCTTTGAATAATAAATAACAGTTGGGAGTATGTTATAAATTGTAAGCGCTGCGACTGCCAAGATTGCGAATAAATGCCACTTTTTCTTTTTTTCCATCTCAAAAAATTCCTTAAAATGTG
>JAJFMG010000101.1 GCA_021772295.1 Chlamydiota bacterium
AGCAGTGCCAATAATTCTAACAATCTTTTCAGACTAAAGGTATTTATAAACTTTGTTGTATCAGTTAATACTATGAAAAAGACAGTTAATCCAAAAGATTTCTTCTCTGATGCCGGATCTCATCCAAGTAAGCAACTTGGACAAAATTTTATCAAGGATTTTAGGGTGATTGACCGCATCCTTGATGTTTCCGAGCTTTGCTCTGAGGATGAGGTGCTAGAGATAGGGCCCGGCTTAGGTGCTTTAACCTTTGCTTTGGCTGATAAAGCTAAAAGAGTTATAGCTATTGAGAAAGATAAAAAGCTTTCAGATTATCTCAATGAGTCTTTTCATGATCACTCTAATATTGAGCTGGTAAATCAGGATGCGTTAAAAGTTGATTACAACAGTTTCTATAATGGAAATGTGTTAAAAGTAATTGCCAATCTTCCTTATAGTGTTTCCACACCAGTATTGTTTAAGCTGCTTGAAGCTCGCCAAAATTTCTCAACCATGGTCCTAATGCTACAGCTTGAGGTTGGTGAGAGAATAAGTGCAAGCCCCGGGGGGAAGATATACGGGTCCATGTCGGTTCTCTTGCAAACTTTCATGGATATTACTTCAGAGTTTCGTGTATCACCAGAATCATTTTGGCCCAAACCCAAAGTTGATTCAGTAGTCTTAAAATTCGTTCCTCTTAAAGCACCTCGGATCAAAATATCAGATGAAAAACTATACGAAAAAGTTGTTAGAGCAGCGTTTTCTTCTAGGAGAAAAATGATAGGAAACTCGCTCCAATCTCTTTTGTCTAAAGAGTTGGCTTCAGAATCTCTGCAATTGGCGGGTATAGATAAAAAAAGAAGGGCGGAAACTCTTACTATTGAGGAATTTGGGGTATTGGTTGAAAAAGTTTCTTTGATAAATAATTAGAATAAATAGGTAAGGTAGAAAGGGAATTGTTTTTCTATTCAGAAGATACTATTAAAAGGGTATTTCCAGCCTCTACAGCATCCCCTTCATTTACTAAGATGTCAGTTACCTTTCCTTCTATTGGGGATTTTAGCTCACTTTCCATTTTCATTGCTTCAACTACTACAATGCCTTCATCCGCAGCTACTTGATCACCAATTTCTTTGAGAATTTTAACAACCCTACTCGGCATAGGTGATATGATTTCCTGAACACCTGATAAAACTTGAGAAGACTTCCTCTGGTCTCTTTCAGATATTGCTTCAATTTCAAATAAATCCCCGTCCATGAAGACTTGGATGCTATTGCCGTTTTTTAATACTCCAATTGTTAGTGATTTGCCGTTTAAAATTATGGAGTAAAGATTGTTATCAATTTTTTCAAATTCAACAGGGATATCTTTTTCATTGATCTTTACTATTGTTTGATCTTTTTCTTGTTCAATCTCTACTGAAAATACCTGGTCTTTAATTTTAAATGTATATGTCATATGAGTGACCCCCCGGAAAGACTAGCTTTTCTTCCAAGAAGCTTCCAGTTTGACTGAGGAGCTTTGTCAGACTCAACAATTTCTTCTACATGATCAACTGCTAATGCTGCCGCGATTAGAGCCGGTTCAATATCCACATCTCCTGCCGATAATAGTTCAGGATGCTTTTCTATAAATCCGGTGTCCAATTTCCCTTCTCTGAATACATCATTATTCATTACACGAATCAAAAATCCTATATTTGTTTTAACTCCGAGAACAACATATTCTCTTAGCGCAGACGCCATTTTGTCTATAGCCGCTTCCCTGGATTCTGCCCAAACTACCAATTTTGATAGCATCGGATCATAAAAAGAAGTGACTTCATAACCGCTGTATATTGATGAGTCGTCTCTTATTCCAGGTCCCGTTGGAGCTTTAACGTAATGCAAATGACCTGGTGAAGGCATGAAGTTTGTCTCCGGATCTTCAGCATAAACTCTGCACTCAACAGCCCAGCCGTTAATTGATAAATCTTTTTGTTTAAATGGCAACTTTTCTCCATCTGCAATACGAACCATCCATTTGACTATATCAACCCCAGTTATCATCTCTGTTACAGGATGTTCTACCTGAACTCGGGTATTCATTTCAAGAAAAAAGAAATTTTCTTTCTGATCCATTATAAACTCAACTGTTCCGGCTCCAGTGTAATCAACTGCTTTTGAAATTCTCACCGCTACCTCACCCATTTTTTTTCTGGTTTTAGCGCTAATACCCGGGGAAGGAGCTTCTTCAATTACTTTTTGGTGTCTTCTCTGGATTGAACATTCACGTTCGAATAAATAAAGAGTATTTCCATGTGAGTCTGCAAGTATTTGAATTTCAACATGTCTGGGTTCTTCTACAAAGCGTTCGACAAATACTGAATCATCGCCAAACGAAGAACGGGCTTCACTCCTCGCCATACGTAGTGAACTTTCGAAATCTTCTTTGTCCCTAACAAGTCTCATTCCCTTACCGCCACCACCAGCAGAGGCTTTGATCATGACAGGGTAACCAATTTTTTCGGCGACCCCCGATGCTTCTACGTCAGTCACTGCACCATCAGAACCTGGGACGAGAGGAACTTTTGCATTCTGCGCAATTTTTCTGGCGGTTATTTTGTCACCCATTAAACGAATTGCTTCTGCAGAAGGACCGATAAAAACAATCTTTTCTTTTTCACACCTCTTCGCAAAGGCCTCATTTTCTGAAAGGAAACCAAAACCCGGATGAATGGCTTGTGCACCTGACTTCTTGGCAACATCAATTATCTTATCTATAACAAGGTAGCTTTCAGAAGGTGCTGAACCTCCGATATGATATGCCTCGTCTGCAAGAGCCACATGTAGAGACTTGCGGTCTGCATCAGAATAGACAGCTACAGTGGTAGCGCCTAATTCCTTGCAGGCTCTGATAATCCTAACCGCTATTTCGCCTCTGTTCGCAATTAATATTTTGTTAAACATTCAGTATTTCCTTTGTTTTTAGAGTGGAATGTTCCCATGCTTTTTAGGAGGAAGAGTTTGTCTTTTTCCATCTAGCATTTCGAACGCTGCAATTACCCGAGGCCTTGTATCTTCAGGCCTGATAACCTCATCAACAAATCCAAGCTCAGCTGCTTTATAAGGATTAGCAAAATTTTCTTTGTACTCTTCTATGAGTTTAGTTCTTTCAGTTTCCGGATCATCAGCCTGTGCGATTTGTCCACGTGAAATAATATTAACAGCACCGTCTGAACCCATAACTGCAATCTCAGCAGTCGGATAAGCCAACGTCATATCCCCTCTTATGTGTCTGGAGTTCATAACATCATATGCTCCGCCATAGGCTTTTCTCGTAATCACAGTAACCCTTGGTACGGTAGCTTCACAATATGCGTAAAGCAACTTAGCACCGTGTTTAATAATTCCTCCCCACTCCTGAGAGGTTCCGGGTAGGAATCCAGGTACATCTTCAAATGTTAAAATTGGAATGTTAAAGCTGTCACAGAATCTTACGAACCTGGCGCCTTTAATTGATGCATCAATATCAAGACAGCCCGCTAGCATGTTTGGCTGGTTCCCTACTATGCCGACTACACGGCCCGCCAATCTGGCAAACCCAATAATCATATTCTGCGCAAAATGTTCTTGCACTTCAAAGAAATACCCCTCATCAACTACAGATGTTACAACATCTTTCATGTCGTAGGGTTT
>JAJFMG010000102.1 GCA_021772295.1 Chlamydiota bacterium
ATTACAAAAAAAATTAAGTATTTCACAAACTCAAATATAGCGCAGATATAATTATTGTGAAACCTTTTTGAGTAATCTCACTCGATGTTTCTTATCTAGTCATATTCCAACAAGCGTGCTATATTCTCCAGTTCCTAACTATGAGCTAGCACGATTATGAAAAAATTCTTTGTATTAACCATAGGTTTATTGATCACACTCAATTCACATTCAATTGATGCAAAAAATTTATCACATAAAATTCGTGAGTCAACGTTTGAGTCTACAAAACAATCTATCATAGAAAAAATAATTGCACGGGGAGATCTACCTTACGCAACGATCAACACTCAACTCCAAATACTAAATGACTGCTCCGAATTTGGTCTAGGCAGGTTTTTAATAGAGAGGGGTGGCTTAAATGGTTACTGGACTAATTATATCGTACAATTTCCTTCCAACAACCCTTAAAAAAGTCGATACTTATCAAATCTGTAAGTTATAGAATTTGAGGTTAAAGCATAGCTTTTGATGCAATGGCTACAATGTAGAAAATGATCTTTTGTGTTATATTCTTTCCTGAAAACTGGAACGATATGAAAAAGAACATTTACACTCTATTACTACTTGCAGCGTTTTTTTCTTTCGCTACTATTGAAGCAAAAGAAGTAGTATATTTTTTGCATGGGATCATGATGTCTAGTTCATCAATGTCAAAAGCATCTAGAACATTTGCTGAAAAAGGCTATGAAACTCATTTATGGGCATATCCTAGCAGATCAAAAACAATTCAAAAGCATGCAAATGATCTTGTAGTAGATTTACAAATTACAGCGAAAAAAAACCCTGGAGTCCCCATTCACTTTATGACTCACAGCATGGGTGGAATTGTGCTACGAGCTGCCATAAACCATCCTGATTGCCCTCTTGAGGCCAAAATAGGAAAAGCTGCTCTTCTTTCTCCTCCCAATAAAGGCAGCCGTCTTGGGCGTTTTTTTAAAAGCTTAAAACCCCTTCAGACTATCATTGGAGAAAAGGCTGGAAAAGAATTACTCATAAATACAGATTTTGATCATATAGGCTCCTTTCCAAGCAGCATGAAAATTCTTGTTATATCAGGGACATTTGGATGGAATCCCATCATTCCTGAAAAAAATGATGGAATCGTAGGCATTTCTGAATCTTGTTTACCAACTCCTCACGACCACATTACTGTATTTTCTAGCCACACTTGGATTACTCTTTCTAAAGAAGCTATTTTCCATTCTGTTGCCTTTATTGAAGATAAATAATCTATTGAAAAAACCTCTTTTTCTGCTACATTCCCAAATAATTAACTAGTTAACTATTAGAAATGAAAAAAAGCATTTATATAGCATTATTATTTGCTACAATTTTTTCTTTTGCTTCGATAAATGCATCTGAAACTGTTTATTTGTTGCATGGCTTTATGCGTTCAGCATCCTCCATGAACAAAGCATCCAAGGCCCTTAACAAGGTTGGTTTTAAAACTATCCTTTGGGATTACCCCAGCCGAAAGAAAAATATCGAAGAACATGCTCAAGATTTAGTAAAAGAACTTCGAAAAACAGCAAGGACACAACCTGGGCAACCTATCCACTTTTTCACACACAGTATGGGAGGCCTCGTTGTCCGCTCCGCCATAAATCACCCTAAATGCCCACAAGAGGCTAGAATTGGAAAAGCAGTCTTACTTGCACCTCCTAATAAAGGGAGCCGATATGCTCATTTTTTAAATTATATTAAACCTGTAAAAAAACTCGTCGGAAAAAAATCAGGAAAAGAGCTTTTCAAAACCTCTGATTTTGATCACTTAGGTAATTTTCCAAGTACTATGCAAATAATGGTCATCTCTGGAACTTTTGGATGGAATCCTGTTTTGAAAGGGAAAAATGATGGAAAGGTTACTTATAAAGAATCTCAGCTCGATACGCCCTATGAGCATAAGAAAGTATTTGCTGGTCACTCCTGGATTATGAAATCTAAAAAAGCCATTGAAAAAGGCGTAGACTTTATAATATACGATTAGCAATAACTACCATGCAATCTCTTTCCCTTCTCGAAAGAATTTGCCAGAAGGCCCATTATCAGGAAGCGTTGCCAAATGAACAATCATTTCAGCTCCCTCTTCAGGAGTTTTAGGAGCATCTTTTCCACCCATCTGAGTATGAACCCATCCAGGACACATAGAGTTTACCTTTACATTTTTTGGCAAAGATTGAGCAAGTGTTAGAGTAACGGCATTTAAACCAGCTTTTGTAATGCTGTAAATGGCAGGTCCTTCCAATCCTTCCTTAAAAGAGCCCCATCCAGATGATACATTTACAATTCGTCCATATCCTTTTTTTATCATTGCAGGTGTGAAGGTTCGTATTAAATTTATCGGACCTAAAAAATTTACATCAATACCTTGATGTAAATCTTTTTCAGAAAGTTCTAAAAGAGTGCCATGAGGCAAAACTCCTGCGTTATTAACAAGTACATCTAGAGAACCATATTGCTTTTGAATTTCATCTGCAGCGCATTGAATACTTTTTGGCTGCGAAACATCAAGTGAGATAAAAGTAACATCATGGCCTTTGTCCTGCAGTTTTTTTGCAGCAAACTCACCTTTTTCGATATCACGAGAACCAAGCAAAATTTTCATTCCTTTTTTTGCTAAAGATTCACACGCAGCAAATCCAATTCCGCGATTTCCACCCGTTATAAGAGCAAGCATGTCTATCACCTATATTAAATTTGAATATGGATACTATCTTAATTAAAGTTCATTTCTCAAGATTTTTGACAAAAAAAAACTGTTACTTACAAGAAGTAACAGTTTTTCAAGACTTAGAACTGAGGAAGACTAGAAACGTCTTCCACCGCCACCAAATCCACCACGACCACCGCCGCCGCCACCACGTGGACCACGATCAGTTTGTGGGCGAGCTTCGTTGACTGTAAGAGAACGTCCTGCAACTTCAGTGCCATTTAATGCATCGATCGCCGCTTGAGCCTGCTCTTCATCACCCATTTCTACAAATCCAAAACCTTTGGATCTTCCTGTATCTCTATCCATAATGATAACTGCAGATACAACTTCACCGTGAGCTTCAAATGCTTCTTTGAGTTCTTCTTTATTTAAATCATGAGAAATGTTTCCCACATATAGTTTTTTGTTACTGGCCACTGGGCTCTCCTAAAAATGCGGCGCTTTTATACAAATAAAAGTGCACTGAATATTCTAATTTTCTACGTAGAGAAAAAAACTTAGATGTAATGTTTCTCTACCGCGGTAATTATACGTGCAGACAGGTGATTTAAGCTAGAAAAATGTATCTTCACCTATGTATTCCCCCATGTAAGGAGTGGAATCTTGTAACTTGAAATTAGAAAAACTACTGCTCTAACGAGTAAATATTGCCTCGTTTATGATTGATATTTTTCTTTATGCTTATAACAACACCTTTTGAAAAAAAATTTATGCAAACAAAAAAACAAATCGCCTTTTCAATCTTATTAGTTAATTAAAATTGAAG
>JAJFMG010000103.1 GCA_021772295.1 Chlamydiota bacterium
CTTGTGGAAGAAACGTTTGAATAAGTTTGATGTGATCAATATCTAAGTTTGTAAATGTCGCATCTATAATATATTTTTCTTTTCCTTCTGAAGAAAAGAAAAATCGAGTCTCCATTTCTGAATCTTCTTTTTTATCCCAATCTAAACTGCAATCTAATTTCCATTTCTCTTTATCTTTAAAACTTGCAAGCCCATCAAGCGCGAAATTTGATTTCTTATTTCCTCTTCTAAACTCTCCAACAAGTTTCATTTGTTGAGACACATCTACATCTCCATTCAATATGATTTCTGCAAAAAAACCATTTGAGGAAACGTCTTCGATACAAAGAGTTCCATTTTTTAAAGAGCCTTGTCCAAGAAGCGCATTAAACATTGTTTCTTCTAGAGTATGAGAACCAAGAAGTAAGTTTCGATTAGTCCAAGATATTTCTTCAAGTTTTGCACAAACACCAATTCCAGGATTTTGAATCTCCAATTGATTTGCTGTAAGATCATAAGAAATTTCAACAGAGGATACATAAGCATCTCCATCTAAAAAACCCGATTTGACATTCCATTTAGAGGAAAATTTTGCAAATATGCCATCAACAAATGGTGAGATTTTTGACAAATTCAAATGAGAAAAATGAATCGTAGAACCATCCTCATTTGAATCTGGAGTAATGGAGACAAAGGATTGATTTGGCATTTCTTTTTGCGTTGCAAAAACAAGTGGCTTTCCCTTTTCCATTGAAGCGTATATGGATGCGACTTTAACTCCATCTTCTACTAAACAAATCTCTCCATCTTCAACAAAAGTTGTAGTTCTTTTATTTTTAGATCCTTTTTTAATACCAAGCGCAGCCTTTGTTATTTGCTCACTTGTCATGGAAAGAACTGGCTTTTTGAGCAACAGATCAACTGAGATGTCAAATGGAAACCCATTCCAATGGATCTTTAGACTTGTTTCATCTACAACGAGTGTTTTGACTTTCGTTTTTTTCTCTGTAAGCGTTGCATTTTTGAGTACGAGCTTTTTATCTAAGATATACATTCCGTCATAAGAGAAGGCATAATCTTTAACATTGGGATATTTTTTGATAAGAGCTGTTTCAACAGTTTTGCAAACAACGCTTTCATGGAATGCAAAAATAGAAACAATAACGGTTATTCCAAGTATTAAAGTAAGAAGCTTCTTTCTTTTCACACTTGCTTTTTTAACAGCCTTAAATAACCCCATTATAAATCCTTAGTATTGCAATTTTACTCACTCTAACATATGTCAAAAAGCAGCTATTTTTCCAAGTGAAATAGCTCAACGCGAACGTAAACTTGGTCAAGACATCAAAATCTATTCTAATAGATGCTGTATTCAATTTCCATAAATACCTCCATGGTATAAGATTTTCGCCCAAGTCTTTGAATCGAATGTTAATCTAGATATGCTTCGAAAAATATTAAACCTCTCTCTTCGTCAAACAGATGATGGGAAACCACTTGCAAAAATAAAACCACTTATTACTGCAATTGATTCTTTTTTTTATGAAGTGCGCGATGAAACAAAATCGGGTCCACATATTAGAGATATTATAGATCTCAAACGGTGGATGATCCTTGTTGTAGCGGCCCTCGTTCCTTGTATTATCATGTCGATATGGAACTCCGGCATGCAAAAATTTGTATATGGAAGCGCTCGTTATGATTTACTGAGTGAATATATGCATGCATCCACAAATTTTTCTGCCTATATTAAATTTGCCTTTTCAGACCATCACTATCTAACCATTCTAAAATATGGGCTGTTTACCTTTATCCCCATTGCAGCTGTTTCATATATCGTTGGGGGCTTTTGGGAAGTCCTTTTTGCAAGTATTAGAAAACATGAAATTTCAGAAGGATTTCTAGTAACAGGTATTCTCTATGCTTTGATTCTTCCATCTACCATCCCATACTGGATGGTAGCTGTCGGTGTTTCCTTAGGAACGATTCTTGGAAAAGAACTTTTTGGTGGCACTGGAATGAACATCTTTAACCCTGCGCTGATTTGCAGATGCATATTGTTCTTTTCTTTTCCTGCTCAAATGACAGGCGATATATGGGTCGGAACAAATCCAACAAACATCAAAGAAAGTTTGAGTAGTATTAACAATCAAGCCCATCTACCTCTCATTGATAATGTATCGACAGCGTCCCCTTTAAACCTTTTCAATATTTCAACAGATATTAAGAGAATTCATATTGATGCAATCGCAAGTAATTTTGAAACTTCCCTAAAGACGCTTCCTATTTTGCAAAGGCAGTTTCATAAATGGACACACCTTAATCAATCATCAAGTCAATTAGGTAACCTTGATGCAAACGAGATCAAAAGTTTTGTAACATCTCCCCCCAAATCTGGAGGGCTTGGTTTATCACAAGAAAATTACAGCGCTGCCTATCACTTTGCAAATTTAAAATATGGACAGGGTAAACTTACCAATTCTAATTTTTTCTTCGGCAATCAAATTGGCTCACTTGGAGAAACATCTACCTTTGCTTGTCTTCTCGGAGCAATTTTTTTGATATGGGTTGGTATTGGCTCTTGGAGAACAATGTTATCTATTATTATTGGAGCTCTGTTTACAGCTTGTTTATTTCAACTAGGCTCCACCTATCTTGGATTTGAACTTGGTTTTTGGAACCCTGCCAAATATGATCTTCCAGCATATAAGCATTTACTCCTTGGCGGCTTAGCATTTGGACTTGTATTTATGGCAACGGATCCTGTTTCTTCACCAGGTCTAGAAATGGGAAAATGGATATATGGATTTTTAATTGGATCGCTCACAATCGTAATTCGAGTCATTAACCCTGCATTTCCAGAGGGAGTAATGCTTGCAATTTTGTTTGGTAATGCATTTGCGCCTCTAATTGACCATATATCGATTCGCGCAATGAGAAAAAGAAAATGGAGGAGGGCTCCATAGTGGATCAAAAGAAAAGTAATCTTAAAACCATTTTATTTGTTTGCTGCATTTGTTTTGTAGCAGCGCTTACGCTCTCCATTTTGGCTGCTATATTAAAAAAACCACAAAAAGAAGCTGTCGAACTCTACAAAAGCAAACAATTACTTCTTGCAGCCAAAATTTTAACATATGAAAATACATTCCAACTTCAAAATAATCAGTGCGAATATGAAAATGCTATTTACGATATAAATAGCAGTCTCCTTACCCCTTCAAACACCCCTATAAAAGCCACGCAAGCTGACATCTTAAATCTTTATGAAAATCGCATTATTCCAATGCTTACTGATATCGATGGAAACCTCTATACTTTTGAAGATTTACAAATCAATCAGAATGAATATTTCGAAAAAAATGAGAAAATGGGTTTTGCTCATCTGCAATATAAACTTGTCTATTTTGTATTACCCAATTCATCTCAATCTTCATTGGTTGCAATTAAACAAAATCCCAAAGAAGCTCTTCAAATCCGCTCTGAAAACTGCCTACAAAGTGACCTTTGCTTTGTAATACCCATTAATGGATTCGGGCTGTGGGATGCCATTTATGGCTATTTATGTGTAGCAAATGATGGCAATACTATTATTGGAACTACTTGGTACGACCAAAAAGAAACGCCTGGACTTGGTGGTGATATTTCTCTTCCTAAATGGCAAAAGCAATTTTATGATAAAGTTGTCTTTCAACCAAATCTAGACGGGGAAACCAATTTTGCAAATGCCCCACTTGGTATTAATGTCGTGAAATCTACAGTCACAAGCGAAATCAAAAGTAAGGAAATAGCCAAAAACAGTGTAGATGGACTTACTGGGGCTACGATTACAACCATCGGCGTTGCAGAAAGTTATCGAAAATCTCTTGCCCCATATCGATCCTTTCTTATAAAAATGCATCAAAACTATGTGAAGAGTTCGTTATGAAAAAATCAGCACTTACTTCGTACTACACCGATCAAGTTTGGAATAATAACCAAATTCTAGTATCTGTTCTTGGAATCTGTTCGGCGCTTGCAGTTACAATCAAAGTAGAAGTTGCAATCACTATGAGTTTAGCAGTTATTTTCGTAACAGCCTTTTCAAGTCTTTTTGTATCTCTTATTCGAAAAATCACCCCTGATAGCGTTCGAATGATTGCGCAACTTTCTATCATTTCCCTATTTGTAATCACAGTGGATCAATTCTTAAAAGCATACTCATACGAAATGTCTCGCACGCTTTCTGTCTTTGTAGGTCTTATCATTACCAACTGCATCGTAATGGGAAGGGCAGAAGCTATGGCAAGACATGTCTCTCCCCTTCCTGCCTTTTTTGATGGCGCAGGCGCCGCTTCTGGCTATGCTTTTGTGCTATTAATAGTTGGAACCATTCGAGAAATTTTTGGATTTGGAACCTTTTTAGGGTATCAGATCATTCCACATAGTTGGTATATCAGTGAGGCACATCCTAACGCCTATCAAAATTCTACATTAATGGCGCTTGCGCCATCCGCCTTTTTTATTATTGGCGGACTAATTGGTGTTGCCAATATGATTAAACAGAAAAACGAGACGTGAGAATATTATGTGGCTTGGAGATTACACAACAATCAATTTATTAGGCCTGAGCATACAGTCTGTTTTTATACAAAACATACTCCTCTTTAACTTTTTAGGGATGTGTTCTTACTTAGCATGCTCTACTACGATTAAAACAGCGCAAGGGCTCGGCTTAGCGGTCTTTGTTGTAACAACCATCTCGGGTACAATCAACTGGTTTGTGCATCATTTTATCACAAAGGAGGGAGCTCTTTATTGGCTTTCTTTTTTAGGCATCGATGCTGAAAAAATTAATTTAAACTTTTTGGAGTTTTTGATTTTTATTTCTGTCATTGCAGCCTTTGTGCAAATTTTAGAGATTGTCATCGATAAATTTGCTCCAGCGCTATATATGGCCCTTGGCATGTATTTACCACTGATCACAGTCAATTGCGCCATACTTGGAGCATGTTTATTTGCTGTTGTAAGAGACTATCCCTTAATCGCAAATATCATCTATGTTGCAGGGGCTGGACTTGGGTGGTGGCTTGCTATCATAATCATAGCATCCATCCGAGAAAAACTCACATACTCGGAAACTGTGCCAGGACTAAAAGGGATGGGGATTACCTTTATAACAACAGGCCTTATATCTCTTTCTTTCATGGGATTTACAGGTATTTCACTCGATGAAATTAAAGAAGCAGATACATATCCAGAGCAGATTACAGCTCCGTTTGGGAGCGATACAGCGACTCTTCTTGAAGAGCATCAAGATCAGCCATATCCTTAATTTCAATTTTATATAGCCAACCAAAACTCTCAGGATTTTCATTTAATAACGAGATATCCTTTTTTAATGCTTCATTTACCTCAATAACTTTTCCAGAGGCGCATGCATAACTGTCTGCTGCAGCTTTTGTAGATTCTAGAATAACAGCTTCTTCCCCTTTAGTAAGGGTAGCCCCAACTTTTGGAAGCTCAACATATACGATTTCACCAAGCTCTTTTTGAGCGAAGGTTGAAATCCCGCAAGTACCAATGTTGCCAACAGGCTCAATCCATTCATGCGTATCGCTAAATTTTTTCATTCATGTACCTTTTATTAAATCAACACTTGCCCAAAGATTTGGGTTTTTCTCGAGGCTCAAGTCACTAGACGTTGTAAAATTCTGAGATGATTCCCCTTTCCGATTGACCCGATATGAAAAACCAAGTTTAGAAAGAGACGTATCGAACCCCGTTAATACTTGCTTTGGCAAAAAGATATTATATTCATAGGAATTTCTATTAAATAGAATATTGACATCTAACTGAGTTGGATCACAGTTTTGATGCATATCATCAATTCTACCCTTTGTGATTTCTTTGCCATAATACTCTTCTACTTCTTTGGGAAAAAACACAAAATGATGACAAAATTTTGTAAAACTTGCCGTTTTATTATCCCGGGTATCAATAAAAATTTCAAAGGAATCCCCCCTTCGATAATTTGGAAAAGACACGTCAGTAAAAGAGCCTTCCACTCGAGCAAAAAAGCCAAGCCCATCCTCGCTCCAGCAAGCTGCTACCTCTGCGAATGTATCTTCATAGATAAGTTCAGATGAACTGGGAAGCAGAAAGGGCGATTTGTAGGGCTTTGTGATTTCCTCAAAATCTGAGTATGCAAAAGCTGTTTTCAATTCAAAAAAATGAATAGGCTCAACAGATGGAATATCCCGAAAAATAAT
>JAJFMG010000104.1 GCA_021772295.1 Chlamydiota bacterium
TGCAGTGATATCTGGAATACTTGCAAAATGATCCTTTAATGTAATAAGAAATTCTTCGTGTTTTCTCTGCTCGCGATATTTAGGGGCTTTTTTGGGATGTTTTAATAGTTCCATATGTTTTGGATTATAATCCCATAAAAAAGTGGTATGATGAAGCCAGTTGTTTTTGCGAAGATATTGGGCGTTGCCCCCACATTTTTTATTTTCTAATACATAGTCATTTTCTTTAAGAGCAAATAGAGAGTGGTTGAGAGCTTTTTGATAGAAATCTTCCGACCATCGGTAAATGGGCTCTGGGTAGTGTAAATCATGTTTTTCTTTCTGAAATAAAAATGTTACAAACAGTGTATCTTCATCGACAACAACGGTTCCCCCGCCACTGAACCGTTTGATAATAGGTACTTGCATCTCATTTGCAATGTCTATATGCACAAGCTCTTCTACTTTACCAGAGATCCCCATTACGATTGCAGGGGGAGAACCTTCGTTAATAATACAATAGGACTCTTGGCTATTTCGAAGAAGAGCCTCTTCTAACTGTAATTGTTTATAGATAGGTACTTTTTTTAAATGAATCAGATTGATCATCGACTGGGCTCAATGGCTGCAATGTCTTCAATGTTAATGGCTTCATATCTTTCGCCTTTGACGGTCGATTTTTGTATGATGATGATTGTACCATTTTCCATAGGAGTCATTTGGATAATATTTTCAATAGCAGCTCCACTTGTAAGTTTTAGATCAATTTGGGATGCTTTACTTACCTTTTTGAAAAACTGGAATGCTTCTACGATGTCTTTGCTTCGGGCCGCTGCTGGAACAAGGATTGTTTCTGTTGCATTTTTTTTACTTGCTGCATCAGATAGATGATGAACCTCTTTTTTTGCATACAAAGTGGTATTTAAAAGAAAAATTACAATCAAAAAATAAGATCTTTTCATGAGTAAACCATACATTTAGTTTTGCATCTTTGTAGGTGATAAAGCTAATTATTGCAAGGCAGGCTTTTTAGTGAGTGTGATACCAAGAATAGATATGTCAGCTGGCGATATGCCAGAGAGCCTTGATGCTTGCCCAAGAGACTCTGGTTTAAATCGAATGAGTGTTTCTCTTGCCTCGCCTCGCAAACCTACTACCTTCTCAAAGTTGAAATCTTTCGGGATAGACATCTTTTCAAAGTTTTTTAGTTTCTTAGCGTCTACTTCTTGCCTTTGGATATACCCTTCGAATTTGATATTGATTTCAATTTGAAATTCGATTTCTTCATCAAAGGAAAAAACCGTTTCTGGAAACATTTCCTTTAATTTTGGGTATGTGACTTCAGGCCTTGCAAGGACTTTGGCAATATTTTGGGACTTTCCATCAAGGTTTGAAAATGACTTCTTAAGACGAGTAATTTCAGCTGTAATAGTGTCTTTTTTATATTGAAGTTTTGTTTGCTGCTCACCTGAAATTAGACCAAGCTTGTAGCCA
Source organism: Chlamydiota bacterium (assembly GCA_021772295.1). GTDB lineage: Bacteria > Chlamydiota > Chlamydiia > Chlamydiales > Simkaniaceae > JAJFMG01. Next base: position 1,474 of record JAJFMG010000104.1, read on the forward strand.
TATTCACGAAGTCTAAGATCTGCATTATCTTGGCGAAGCAGTAATCTATATTCAGCTCGGGATGTAAACATTCGATAGGGTTCTTTAAGCTCTTTTGATATGAGTTCATCTATCATAACCCCAATATAGCTCTCTTGTCGAAGAAGTACAAAGGGAGGCTTGTTTTGCACTTTTAGAGCTGCGTTAATGCCTGCAATAAGACCTTGAGCTGCGGCTTCCTCATATCCAGTGGTGCCATTAATTTGACCTGCAACATAGAGGTTTTCAACTTGTTTGGTTTCGAGAGTCTGGGTGATTTGACCACTGGTTATATAATCATATTCGATGGCGTAAGCAGCTCGCATGATTTCTGCATTTTCTAGCCCCTCAATAGAGCGAAGCATCATCATTTGAATGTCGAGCGGCAGAGATGTAGAAATGCCATTTGCATAGACTTCTTTTGTATGTAGGCCCTCTGGCTCTAAAAAGATTTGATGCCTTTCTTTATCTGCAAACCTGACTATTTTATCTTCAATCGATGGGCAGTACCTTGGTCCAACGGATTTGATAATCCCTGCATACATAGGTGATTTGGTCAAATTATCTAAAATAATTTGCTGGGTTTGCAGATTGGTATAGGTGATATGACACGAAACTTGGGGTAGTTTTTTTTCTTTTTCATCGTAGGAGAAAAAAACATCTTCATCTCCCTTTTGCTCTTCAAGTTTAGAATAATCAATTGAGTCGCTATGCAATCTTGGAGGAGTACCCGTTTTTAAACGATCTAACTTAAAGCCTAAGTTTTCAAGAGATCTAGATAAGCTATTTGAGGGTTTTTCACCAGCTCTTCCACCTGCGAAGTTTGCACATCCCATATGGAGAAGGCCCCGCATGAAAGTGCCTGCTGATAAAATAATTGTTTTACCTTTGTAGGTAATCTGCTCTTTTGTAGTAATCCCATAAATTGTGCCGTTAGATTCTAAAAGCGTTTCAACATGGGCTTGCTTAATATCAAGATTCGGAGTGTTTTCTAAAACTTTTTTGATTTCTATTTGATAAGCTGCTTTATCTGATTGAGCTCTTGGCGCCCAAACAGCTGGGCCCTTCGATGCATTGAGCATTCTAAATTGAATACCAGTTCGATCCGCCACTTTTCCCATAATACCACCGAGCGCGTCGATTTCTCGAACCATATGGCCCTTTGCAGTCCCGCCAATGGCTGGATTGCAACTCATTTTTCCAATAGTATCTAGATTCGTGGTAAGAAGAAGGGTTTTTGCTCCCATTTTTGCAGAGGCATGCGCAGCTTCGCAGCCGGCATGGCCGGCTCCGACTACAATGACGTCATATTCTTTGAAGTAATCCCACATAGGACATTAATACTTATAGACTAGCTTTTCTTATGTCTATCTCTTCTGCGTCTTTTTTTTCTTTTGTGTTTACTAATTTTTAGTCTTCGTTTTTTCTTTACTGATGACATGTAACTTTCTCTTGTCCTATGTTTGTCGGTTAATAAGAAACAGGCAGTAGGATACGCGAAAAGAGTATTAAAGCAAAGGATGAAAGAACGCGTTAAAAATCAATTTGAATCTAAAGATTATCAAGATATGATTCTAGAAAATGACAGCAGTAACTTTTTTTTTAATTCGTGACATCCTTTTGGAGTAATACATGGCTTGTTTCCATCATCAAAAAAAAAATATTAATTTGCAAAAACTTGTATGGGCATTACTACTCGGGGGATTTCTATGCGTATCTACCCCTTTGTCTGCGCAGAAAAAAAGATACGTATTTAGAGATATTCATACTCCTGTGCTCAAACTTGATTCCAAACGTAGAGTCGTTGTTTGTTCGCCGCCTCGCTGTGGAAGTACCCTTGTGTATATGGTTTTACAATATCTTTTTGAAAAAAAACTTGAGGTATGGAACAAAACGAATAAAAAAGTAATTAAACTTCATGACTTTAAGAAATGTAAGAAATTTTGCAAAAAACATAAGGAAACTCTCATAGTTGTTCCTATTAGGAATCCTGTAGACTCTTTATTTTCATACGTTATAGCTACAAAAGGTCCTTATTCAGAAGTACGAAAAGAAATGCTGGCTCTCACGCCAGGATATGCAAACGCTTATTCTACCATGCATGATTTCATCAGAAAATTCCCAAGCAGAAGAGTATTGGTTTGTTAATATGATGATTTTACAAAAAATATAGGGACTCTTCTTCAGCAAATCGAAAAAAAACTTCATGTTCGTATTCCAGAAGACGAAAAAATAAAGATAGGTAAAATGTTCTCACCTTCAAAAATCAAAACATTTGCAAAACAATATCCCTCTTTTAAAGAAATGGACCCAATTACAGGAATTCACGGCAATCACATTTCTTCTCATAAATATCGCATTACAG
>JAJFMG010000105.1 GCA_021772295.1 Chlamydiota bacterium
ACCTGACGATAATCCGCATCAAAATCAAATTGAAGCAATTACTACTCTATATCATGCAATACATAATCAAGACGATCTAGAGGACGCCCTAAAAGCCTTTGCTTTGGAAATCCCTGTTACACTTCCATTTCTTTTTAACACGCCCCCTTCTTGTCGCACAGTATTTGAAAACCTTTTACGAGAAAAACCAAACTATCATTCATACATTTTAAAAGGTAAAATCGGGACTGCATTGAAAGAAGTTACTGGTTTCTCTCCACAACTTGCTTCACACAGAACGCATCTTGAGATGAAGATCTCTGCTCTCTGCTTATCTTTTGCAGAAGCAATTATCCCCAAAGGTAACTATTCTAAACCAGGAGAAAGGACATACGCAGAAGATGACAATCCATTCACAAAACCTATGTTACCGCCTTTTCAGCTCTGAATTTAATTTTTTATAAACATTGAACCCAAGTTTCTAAATTACCGACAAAGAATTTCTTGCGGATCTTGAACTCGAATCACTTTTCTAATTGCATCTTGAGTTGACTTTTCAACTGAGATAAGTGGCAAACGAAGACTGTTTTGACAAAGACCTAGCAACTGCATTGCATATTTGATTCCTTGTGGATTCGACTCATATCCAATTGCATCAATCAAGCCCTTTAGTTTCTTAAAACCATCATAACTTCCGCCTGAAACAACTTTTTTCCAAAAGGCAGGGTAGATGTTAGCAATCACAGAGATAGAGCTTTCTACCCCCAATTCTCGCTGCTGTAAAAACAGGTCATCATGGCCTGAAAAAAGATTCACTTGTTTTTCCGCTAACGTCTTGATGAGTTCTAAGTCACCAGATGCTTCTTTAATTCCAATAATATTTGGAATCTTAGAAATTTCTAAAAGACTCTCCCAAGACAATAGTGTTCCCGTTCTTCCAGGGTGGTGGTAGCAAATAAAAGGAAGTCCCACTTTTGCAACTTCTGTAAAATGTGCAATTATTCCGCGAGGCTGTGGTTTATTATAATAGGGGACAACAGCCATTGCATAATCGGCTCCTTTTTCTTGTGCAATTTGTGTCATAAGTACCGATTCACGAGTGCAGTTTGTCCCTGTATTTACGATGATTGGAACCCGGTTGCTTATGGTCTCAATTGCGATATCAATAAGCTCCAGTTGCTCATCATTGGTAAGGGTTGGCTTTTCCCCAGTGGTCCCAAGAATTACAATTCCATCTGTACCATTTTCAATTTGAAAATGGATTAATTTTCTAAAGGTGTCAAAATCAACTGATCCATCTCGACCAAAAGGAGTCACAAGCGCAACGTAAGATTTTCTCATAATTCACCTGGAGTTTTTGCCCAAAAGGAAAGTTTAGTGTTTTTTTCTCTTACACAAAAGGAAAAATTATTCGCTGAAGTCTATATAAAAATACATTCACTATTTACCTACAACATTCCTGCGAACAAAAAAAAGTTTCTAATAGTAAATATAATCAAATCATCTGAGTGATTGCGATTTTAAAAACTGAGGTAAGTTTTTAAGCATATCCTTTAATGGCAACATCGAAACATCATCTCGATATATCGGATCCTTTCCTCCGTAAAACAAGAGTAATTCTGAGGAATGAATTGTTTTTGAACTTTTCACCTCAATTGCCATCAATCCATTTTCAAAAGTCGTTTTTAAACATGAAGTTTTTCCTGTTCCATGTGGAGCAAACAGAAAAACGCTGGAATCAAATCGAAGTGGTGCTTTTAAAAACCTTTTATGAACACCCTCATTTTAACCTGTATTTTTGGAGTTTCTAACTCCAAAAATATAAAACAATAAACCTACAGGCTAATTTGAAAATCCATCTAGTTGAATAGCCAGAGGGATTAACAAGACCTATTTCACTAAAAATAAATTTACTATGACAACATTGATAGTTAAATTTAGACAAGATGCTCTGTTAAGGCATCTTCTTCAAGGGTTTGCTTCCAAAGAAGTACCGGAGTTTCAAATTCCTGTAGCATCTGTTTGAATAAAATGTAGCCAGATACTGGCTTTACATCCTTGTAAATAGTTACAGTTCCAGCATTTTCACACACTTTAAGATAGAGCCCACATGACTCTACATTTAACCTATATAAAGATCCTAAGCTCTGCTCTATAAAAGACGAAAGCTCACCATATCCGTTATATACAACGCTAGATAGCTTCCAAAGATTTTTTTTGGTATCAATAAAGATTTGAATATTACACCCTTCGATTTGTAAATCAATAGCACTAGCAGACTGCATTTGACTTAAAAACTGCAAATAATTTTTATAATACATTCTTAACAAACCAAGGTTTTTAATTTCGCTATAATTATATCAAAAGAGAGAGTTAAAACTAATAAAAACAATTTATTTAATTAAATTCATCACCCCACTTGAGTTTCTTAACAATCTTAAAAACATTTTTATCTTTTTTTGAAATAATTTTTTTCTCAAGTCCTTCTTGTGCGCACAATGTCATATACATATGACCTTTCCTTTTTTCGATATGACGCAATACTCGAGCAGAAGGAAGGGGAGTTGGGGTTTTGGAAAAAACCAGGTAAGAAAATTTTTCATCTTCATAGCCTTTTTCTCCTTGCTTAATTTTTCTATGAAGAGATGTTCTTTCTACTCTTTTGAAAAAATGACACCAATCTCCATTTTTCATAGGACATTTACGTACATGAGGACAGGGGGCTACCATATGTAACCCTTTTGCAATAAGATGTTCTCTAATTTTTTCTATCCTTGTAAATCCAGGTGGTGTTCCGGGTTCTATTATTACCAGAAACTTTTTTGTCTGTGGAATAAGGTCATCTAACAGAGATAGAGCTAATTTTTGATCTATTTCACCAATCGAATATGAAAATAGAGTTAGATCTACTTTTCCTATATTTGCTTTTGTAAAATCCTCTTTTTTCCAATCCATTACAGGTAAAAGTGGATGCTTTGTGCATTTCATAAGTTTCTTGCCCATCTCATAAAAAATCGGGTCTCTTTCGATCAATGTGACTGACTGTAGCCTTGGAAAAAGCTCGTACATGGGAAAAATGCTAGCCCCAAACGCAGCTCCAAAATCTACATAGGAAGAAACTTCACTTGAGTCTATTTTTTCAGATAAAATTGCAAGCACGTGCTTTAACACAGCAAGCGTTGCAGGAAGTCTTGCG
>JAJFMG010000106.1 GCA_021772295.1 Chlamydiota bacterium
CTCACGAGAAAACGATTTTCCTTCTGCTTTCTACAAAAAAAGAAAAGATTCTTCCAACCATTCTATCTAGATCTTTTGAAGTAGGGTTTGCTCCGCTATCTCTTGATGAAATGAAAAGCTATATTGAGGCGAATTTTGAAATAGAAGATAGAGATATATCAGATCTTTTACATAAAGCGCATGGATCTCTTTCTAAACTTCATTATCTTATTGAAGATCCCACGAAATCAACTCTCTTCGAGATACTATTAGCAAGCGCATCTGGAGATGTTTTTTTAAAGCACAAAAAACTTACTGAGCTTGGCGAGCTCTATACTGAAAATACCAATGAGCTTACCTACCATACTTATTTAGATTACTTGTTTGAAGAAATTGGATTCTTTTATCGAGACTTATATCTACTTAAGATGAGGATAGAACCAAATCAGCTTTATTTCAAAGATCAGTATGAGTTACTGCAAGCTATCAACCTAGCCTCTGATTACTCCTTAGAAAAGCTCATGGACATCTTAGGTTCTTGCTTGGAAACAGTAGATTATAACATTCGCCTCACTGTTATTTTAGATCAGATTTTAGGTAAATTTTCATCTGTAGAGATTGCTAGGCAGCAAATCTTTACTAACTGGAGTTGAATTAACTAAATGAGGCTCAAACAAAAAAATATTTGATAAAAGAATTTACTTCTGACTACATTTTTGTATTATCTCGATAAATATTGCTCTATTCTACTGGCTAAAAAAGGCATATCAGAAAGAGGTTCATTATGGGGCTCTGGAATTCCAATAAATGTTTTATTCTTTTGTGGACAATCTGGATCATCTAGCAGAGCTTTTGCAAGTGATGCTTCAGGTGCAATCACGCCATCATGAATAATTCTTTGGCTATCAGATAAAATGGTGTAGCGCTCAACATCTGCTGTTTGTAATATAACTTCAGGAGCTTGAAGGATTTTAGAAGAGTAAACTGAGTCTATATTCCATCCCATTAACTTCACAAAAAAAGAAATAAATGGAACTCGAACCATGGTTGCAACTGTTTTACTTAAATCTGAGAAGGTTCTACTTTTGATAAACACATAGTTTATATCATCTTTAAGAGTATGTTCTCTTAAGGCATCTCCTTGTGCGCCTCCCCCTATAGAGTGACCATATCCAATAATTTCTCTAGCCCCGATGCCATTTTCTTGATCTTCTAAGAAGGCAAGCATAGCTCGATAAGCCTTAGTCATGGATTTACGGCTAGGACTTCCCATTGATGCTCCAACCCCTGGATAGTTAAAGACTAAAGCATTTGAGTTCGTCTCATTTAAAAGGTTCTGGAAGTCAGGATGTCCAAGCTTAGCTTCATAAAACTCTGCATTCCCATTGGATGAAAGAGTCCATCTTCGATTTCCAAGTGTAGACGCCTTTCCCATAATGCAAGTATCTACTTTGTCCCCATCAACCTCAATTGTAAGCCTTTTATATTTCCAATCTGATTGCAAGTTTATATTCTCTCGTAAAATATTTGGATGTTCTGATCCGTTAGAATAATGAGATTGATCAGATGCTGGAAGAATTCCCATTCTTCCGGCGGTTGAATGGAGCCAATTGTAAATCATAGGAGCAATAGACAAGTAGGATAGAATTTCTTTTGCGATGGTGATAATTCTATGCTCTGTATTCCATGTATAGCTTGTAGGAAGAGCAACTCTAGATGCAAAATCAGTACCTGTTGTCTCAAGATAATTTTGGCTTTTGTAGAACGCATCTTGTCCGGTAAGTATTCGTTGAAGAGGATTCTCAGGAGTTACCTCTCTTTGTAGTGCCGCGATGCCCATTAGTTAGCCTCATTTAGTGTAATTTTCGAATATGATACTCTTTCTTCTAACTAGTGTCGACTATTATATATTTATTTTATTTATTTATTTAAATCAGAACGACTTGAGTAAATGTTTTTAATGAAAATACAAAAGTTGTAATTATATGTTTTTCAGAAGTTTATGAGTTGTTTGTTTTAAAATTAAATAAATTTGTTGATGTGAAAATATCTTTTATTATATATATAAAAGTATGCGTTACTTTTACGTGTTTATAACTTTTAAAGGTTTATTATGAAAAAGATTGATTGTCTATGTTGTTTATTACTTGTTCTCGGTGGTCTTAACTGGGGATTAATAGGTTTCTTTAATTTCAACTTACTAGATTACTTCATCCGGGAGACCTGGATTTTAAGGGTTCTTTATGTATTTATTGGTTTTGCTGCTGCTTATCACGCAGTTGCTTGGAAAACAGTACATAAAAGAAACAAGTAATTAAATTTACCTGTTCACATTTTAGAAAGAGCTTGCAGATTCTGTGAGCTCTTTCGCATTTCCATTTTGAATTACAAACGTTTTATTTGCTGATATATTTGTAGTAGTAGGCGTTGAAACCAATACCTGTTTAAGAGTTGAGAGTTTTTTTAAAAGAGAGTTATTTCGACTTTGATCTAAATGGATTTCAAAATCATCAATACAAAACGGTATATCCATCGAAAAAAATGTTGATGTGATCTGCAATTGCGCTAAACGCAAAGAAGAGAGCAAGATTCTCTTTTGCCCCTCTGATGCAAATGACTTAGCTTCCTTATCTTGAAAAGTAAAAAGAATGTCATCTCGATGCGGCCCAATTAGGGTGCTTTTCAAGATAAACTCTTTTTCTCGATTTTTTTTATAGGTGGATAAAAGTGATTGTTGCAGATTTGTTTCTATAGGGATACTGGGTTTGTAATCGAGCGTATATTCTCTTTTGGTGTCAAATAAAGCTTTTGAGATGGGGATAATTGCATTATTAAGTTGTTCGATCTCCTCTATCCGTCTTTGCATAATATAGACAGAGGAGGTTGCCATAATTGCTTCAAAAGGATCTAAGCTTGCTGTTTGTTTTAATTTAAGAAGGGTGTTTCGTTGTTTCATCGCTCGATAAAACCTAACAAGGTGATGCATATAGAGTGGATCACGTTGACCAATATCAAGATTTAGAAATTTTCTCCGTTCTTGGGGAGAGCCCATAATCAGACAAAGATCTTTTGGAGAAAAAAGAACAATTGGCATAATGCCAAGAAGGCTTGCAAAACTTGGTAGATTGGTTGCATTGTAACTGATTTTTTTCTCATTTTTATCAAATCCCATTTTAAGGGATTGATCTATTCCATTTTTTGTGAAATGAATCTCTAAGTAAAACGAAGATTCGCCTTCTCTAATTAGGTCTGTGTATTTAGAAGTACGAAAGGATCTTCCAGTGGAAAGGAGATAAATGGCTTCTAAGAGATTTGTTTTTCCAGCGCCATTGTCTCCGCGAATCACATTTATTCCCTCTGAAAAGGTGAATTTTTCTTCCGTGTAATTCCTGAAATTTCTCACGAGAAGAGAGCGGATAATCATTTTATGCGGTTGCCATAGAGGTAAGTCTCATAGGAAGAATCACAAAAACAGCTTTAGATGAATCTGTAATTAATCCTGGATTATATGGACTTGTTAACTCAATGGTCACTGTCTCGTCTTTCGAGTGGCGCAGAATATCTAAAAAATGAGATGGATTAAAGGCAATTTCAAAGGTTTCATCAAAGTAATCAACAGGCATGGATACATTGCCTTCTCCAAACTCAGAGCTTGCGCCTGTAAGTTTTAACTCTCCATCAGTGAAGATGAAATGCACAGGTTGGGAAGATACAAATAGTGAGATTTGTCTTAAAAGAGAAATAAGCTCTTCTTTATGCAAATGAATTTTGATTTCACTTTCTTGTGGAATAACTTTTTCTACATCTGGATATTTTCCAGAAAGAAGCTTGGTGATAAGAAGTGTTGATCCACACTCAATAGCTATTTGATCTTCGAGCAAAAAGCATTGCAGAGATTCTTTGGCATCTAAGATTTTAGTCAATTCTTCTACAGCTTTAATCGGAATGATGTGTTGACTTGCAAGGGATGTGGAAAAATCAATTTCAGTTTTTACTTTTGCAAGCCTTTTTCCATCAGTTCCAATAAAGGTTGCAAGCTTGTCATCGAGTTGCATGAGCGTTCCATTTAGAACTTGGCGATTATCATCACGAGCTACTGCAAAAGCTGTTGTTCCAAACATCTCCCTTAAAAGTTCACTTTTCATTGTGAATTGTTCTGCTGAGCTTACTTCTGGAAATGCAGGGAATTCTTCAGCGCTCATTCCATTGAATTTGAAAGTAGATGTTCCTGATATGACATTTGCAATCAGAGATTCATTAGAGTTAATCTCAATTTCACTTGTCGTAAGCTCTCGAATAAGTTGGAAGAATCGCTTAGCCGGAAGAGCTATTGACCCTTCTTCAAGAATAGTTGCCGGCATTTGTGTTTTCATGCTCACAGTTAGATCTGTAGCAGATAAAGTTAACTTGTTGTCTTTAGCTTCTAACAAGATATTGGAGAGAATATTAATTGCTGGTTTAGTGGGAATAATTCCTTGGATTTTACTGATTTCATCTGCGAGTAGTGACCTGGAAACGGCAAATTTCATATCTAATTTTCTCCCGTATATTTAAGAGGCTTTGCATTTTTCATCATAGAAGAGAGCTATAAAATAATGCTAACAAAAAGTGGTTCTTATTGCTCTTTCATAGAACGCTCAATAGATCTAGATTGCTCTCTTTTTTTCACAGCTTCTCGTTTGTCATATTTTTTCTTACCACGAGCTGTTGCAATCTTTACTTTCACATAGCCTTTTTTGAGATACATAGATAGGGGAATAATAGTGAGTCCTTTTTGCTCTAAAGCTTTTTTGAACTTGGAAATTTCTTTTTTATGCAGAAGAAGTTTTCTTGTTCTTTTTTCAGTGTGATTAAAAGTATTTCCAAATTTATAGGGCGCAATGGAAGCGTTTTTCAAAAATGCTTCATTATTATCTATGATAATAAAGGCATCCTGTAAGTTTCCTCCATGATCACGCAGGGATTTAATTTCTGTTCCTTGTAAAACGATACCAGCCTCTAAGGTGTCTAGTACCTCATAGTTGTGAAAGGCCTTTCGATTCGAAACTAAGTCATTATTTTTAGCTTTTGCCATAGGTGTCATATCTTTTTGTTTGAACCATTATTATGACACGTATTTTAGGATTTGCCAATAGGGAAATCTTAAAGAGTTTTTCTCTTTTTATAACAACAGCGTTTTTTTGCAACCGCTTCTAAAAATCTATCCAAATCTACCTATGACAGGATAAATACGTTAGCCAAGCAGTTCTGCTAACGATTCATGTGTTGGGATTTCACCAACAACTTTCGAGGCTTTTCATCACGTAGGAACAAGTATTCCTACGG
>JAJFMG010000107.1 GCA_021772295.1 Chlamydiota bacterium
CCAGCTAGCGGCAACAGTTTTTTAATTTTCGTTTCCATCCTTTTTCTACTCCCTAAAGTTTGATGTGAGTTAGACAAACGTCAATTCTATAACAGAAATTTATTGCTTGTATATTTAGATACATTATTCATAAAAAAAAAAACTGTCAATACCTAAAGAGATTTTTTTTTGAATTTCTATTTGAGAACAGAATTTTGGAGGCCTTGAAAAAGAGAATTTATGTTCTCAAGCCACTCTAAAGAGTATTTTCCCATTTGCTTTAAAATGAAAAACCAACCAGCCCAAAGTAATGAAAGTCCTAAAAAGGATTTAAGTGACATTCCTAAAAATGCAATTTGGACTTGTGGAGCGAGTCGATTTGCAATTCCTAGAAACATTTCTGCCATTAAAATAGCAACAAGTGATGGCGCTGCTAATTGAATTGCAATAGTTACAATTGTACTTAATAACCCCATTATACTTTGCCAGAAAGGATTGCCATATGCAAAAAATGCAGAATTTAAATATCCATCTGGTGGAATAATCGCATAAGAATTAAGGAGGCCATCAAAAAAGATAAAGGGTCCATTCAGTTGAAAAAACATGACAATGAGAATATAGTTAAAGAAAATCCCAATTGGGGATGCTTGCATTTGCAAAACTGGATCTTGCGATTGCATTGCAGATGCGCCCCTTTGATAGTCGATATAAATACCCGATGATTCAACTACATAGAACGGTATAGCAACAAGTACTCCAATTACAAATCCTACAAGTAACTCTTTCGCCGCGTATCCGATATATGCATCGTTAAAAAGAATCTCGTGAGAGACATTAGAAAATAAAAATGGAAGGAATATTATACTCAAACAAATTGCGAGGGCCATTTTACCAATCGGGGGCACAAGTTTTGCTCCTAGAAAAGGAGCCACTGCTACGATGGGGGCTATTCGAAAAAGAGCTAAAAAAAACAAACTTACAATTGTTTGGGGAGAGTATTTCGCTAAGTCTGTGAAAAAGGTTAGATAATCACTAGTCATTTACCCATGCCATTTGGGAAAATTATTAAAAATATTACCAGCAAATTGCATGATCTGACCACTTAAAAAGCCACCAAGTAATAGAAGTGTGAAAATTACAGCTACGAGTTTTACAGTAAAAGATAGAGATTGCTCTTGAATCTGGGTTGCAGCTTGAAAGATCGCTACGGTTAATCCAAACAACATACTAATCAAGATAGGTGGGCCCGAAAGAATTAGAATAAGGAGAAGCGCTTGGTATGCCAACTGATATATTTCTGCTTCATACATGGTTATACATCCTTATCTAAATGTTTGCACAAGACCTTGCACTACCAAAGTCCAGCCATCGATCATTACGATCAAAAGAAGTTTCAGAGGAAGAGCAATCGTTAATGGAGATAACATCATCATTCCCATTGCAAGCAAGATATTAGATGTTACAAGATCAATTACGAAAAAAGGTAGGTAAATCAGGACACCAATTTCAAATGCGGCCTTTATCTGCGATGTGATAAAAGTTGGTACTACAACAAGAAAGTCATTCATTTTAATATCTTTCTTGAATTCAGCAGGCATACTTCGCTCCGCTAACTTATAGAAATTTCGTTGGTGCTGCACAGATGAATTTTTTAAGAGAAATTCTCGAAGAGGTTCTTTTGCTTTATCTACAACATCAATAATGAAATATGCAGAAGGTTTAGAGAAAAGTTCCTGGGGCATATCTTTATCAATGGTTGTTTTTGCGGCGTTATACATGGCAAGGCCTGTTGGAAACATCACATAGATAGCCATGATTAAAGAAATTCCGACAATGGCCTGATTGGGTGGAGATTGCTGAACACCTAATGCATTTCGAAGAAGAGATAATACAATTACGAATTTGAGGAAGGAGGTTAGTAGCATTACAGCAAAGGGTAACAACGCTAAGCCCGCAAGAACGGATAGTTCTGTTACAAGAGAAGGTGTGGGTGTGTCTTTTTCACCAATAAATCGCTCCATCGCATTCGAACTTTTTGGAGATTCTTCTGCACATAGCTGCCAAGTGGTAGAAAAAAGCAGGGCGCACAAAAAAGAAAATAGAACGATTTTTTTACTTCGTATCATGAATTTCCAGTATTATTTGACAGCTTTTCAAAGGCAGCCTCCATGGCTCTCCACTGATTTTCAAGCGTTGCATTGATAATACCAGCTTCTGTTTCAATAATACAACCGCCGATTTCTATATCAGAACGCTCTTCAATATGTAGGGACTGTAGTTCTTCTAACAGGTTTCTAATCTCAGATTTTTTCTGTTCGAGAATTTTTTTATCTTCTTTGTTTACAAAGATTTTGACAATTTTTGCATGAATTACAGGTTTAAGCGTTTGATAGACAATCTCAAGTATTGTATCGGGATTTGTTTCTAATTCTTTTGAAACAATTTTTTTAGATGCTTGCAACGCTAAAGGTAATATCGCATTTTGAGCATTGTGCCTTGTTTCTAAAGCTTGCTTTTGAAGGTATTCTATTTGTTTATTCCACTGAGTTTGCCCTTCAAAAAATCCATCTTCATAAGCTTGTTTTTTGATCTTTTCGCATTCTTCTTTAATTTCCTTCATGTAGATTTTAGCATCCTCTTTTACTCTATCAAGTATTTCCTTAGAAGAAAGGAGTTTGCTAAAGGCTTCTTTTGGAATGATTTTTCCATCATCTTCCGCGTGGATTTCTCCATCATAGATAAGAGAGAAGTATTTCATATTAGATCCTTATTGCTTGCAAGTTCGATCACTTGACCTGTGAGTAATTGATGCGCTTTTTTATTTTGCAGAGGAGTATAGTGCTTTTTTAAAACGCTTGCGCGTTTTATGTCCAGCTTATGGCTGATATGCCAAAGCATGGAGCTGTGAGATCCATAGATTGCTTTTGCTAATCGATTAATTCCTCTAAAGTGTAGTACACCTCTTAAATCGGTTTCGTTGCCATCCCATTTTTCTAAGTGTAATGAGGAAAAAGAAAGGGGTTCCTTTTTCTTGGTAAGTTTATCAAAGTAGGCATGCTCTTTCTTTGTTAGGATGCTAAGTATTTTTTTCATTTTAGCAGATTCAAGTACATGCTTGATATCAAATGCTAAATCATGGAGGCCTAAATAGTCGATTAGGTTAAGAAGTTTTTCATACGAAAGGTCAAGTAATTGATAGATAGATGTTCGAGGAAGTAGCCAGCTTGGAAAGAAATTGTTCTCTTCTTCAAGAAGACTATCAATGATAGTATCCTGAATAAAATGAGTGGCAAGACCTGATAAAGAAATAGGCTCTTTTTCCACTGCATTCAATTTCGATTGCGTTTTTTTATTAAGAGTACTTGTAAATAACGCTTTATCTGTTTCAGTAAGATTTTCAATAAGTGGTTCAATCCAGCTGTAATGTATGTCACATAAATCTAAAAGAGGTTTTTGTAAATTTTTAGAATCGAACAACTGCGAAGTAAGCGGACAGGGGCTTGTTTGCAAAAATTTTTTGAGGTTGTTTTGTTTAGCAGGACTTGCGCCTAGCATACAACTTTCAAATACAAAAGAGGAAAGATCACTCATAATATTTATTTAGTGGTGCCTTTTCCAGGTGGTGGGGTTTCTTTATTATTATTTGCGGCAATTGGAACTGGATTAACAATTTCTTTTAAGCCCTTTTTCTTAAGAGCTGGATAAATTTTCCATGCTAGCCATATCACAAGACTCGCAAAAACAACTGCAAAAAAGGTGATTGTGAAAAAGAGAAAACGGAATTTTCCCGCTGAACTTTTATCCATAACAATTGACCAAATGCTGACATATTCATTGCCACTTGCGCCAAGTTTTTCATTGATTTCAGTTACAGTGACATCTGTGAAACGAGATCTGTCAGAGACAACAGTTACGTCATTGATATCGAGTCCCGTTACACTCCCAGATACAATGCGTTTAATTTTGTTTTCCAAGTGTATATTGGGATCATCAATTACGCCTTGGTGTTTGACATATACAGCTGATGTGATTCGCTCACCTTTCTCTTCAGGCATTCCTTGTGTTTCAGGAGGAAATGAAAGTTGCACACTTGAATCAATTACTCCATCAATCATGAGTATAATATTGTTTATCTGTTGAGCGAGACCTGCTTGATATCGGATGGTTTCTTCCTTATCAGTTGACATCAGGCCTTGTTTTGCAAAAAGCTGAAGAAGATTTGTTCCCTGACGTCTTGGAAGTCCATTTTGATTTAAAAATGCCATAGCCTCGACAGCGTTTGATTCTGAAACCATAATTTGATATTTGACTGCAGAATCTCCACCAATATCAGAACTTGCCATTTTTTCTTTCTCAACTCTGATACCTCGGCTTTCTAAAAGAACAACAATCATATTTGCTTCTCTTTCATCAATATTTCCAATAATGGACCTGTTGTTTTCACAAGCGGTAAATAGAAGGAGTGTTAGAAAAAGAAAAACGGAAAAAAAGGACTTACGTAGAATCGAAGAAGTTGATTTAGAGAAGTGGTAGTTTGTCATATTATTCTACACCAATTGTTTTTTTTAATGTTACCTTCTTACTTTTATACCATTTTAACGAGTTTGGGAATAATTTTTTTTCTGTTAAGAAAAATGAAACATTAATAAGAGCCATCAACGTGAGAATAAGTCTTTTCAGAAGCGGTATTTAAAGCTGGATGGATTTATCCTCAGAGGATGAAATCCATGAATACTTTAGAGTCAGTATGCAGATAATCAAATGCATCTCAGCAAAAGAATTTTCTGTAAGCAATCTGAAGTAGTATGGACAATCCTAGGGCTTATGATTTAGTTTTGTGAAGTTGATATCTTTTAGTTTTCTGCGAGGAAGATTCATTGGTGTGAAAAACCCATGAAGGAGCATTCCCAAAACTTCTTGATAGGTAGTCTTTTATGCCATGCAAACTTGCCCTATAAATGTTCCACTTTTGTTTTCTTACGAGGTATTTGTCCTGTTTTCGAAGAAGTTTGAGAAAAAGGAGTTGAATGGATTTGAGAAAAAACAATTTTAAGATGTGAAGGCCTTCTGGCACAATGGCATTGCGATAGACCTCTTCCTTTTTAGTTTTGGAGAGATTTCTATCGATAAAAAGAAGTCGATTTCGCCACCAAAAGTAAGTTGTGTGAGGTTTCCCACCAATAAATGAGGCTGATACTTTGTGCCAGATTTTAGCTTGTGGCGATACAAAAACACAGTAACCATTTTTTTTGGCTCTAAAGCAAAAGTCACTTTCTTCCCAAAATAGAAAGTACTTTTCTTCGAGCAAGCCGATTTTTTGAAAAGCTAATGTAGGTGCAAAAAGGGAGCATCCGCAGACATAATCTACTGCGATGGGCTTTTCGAATTTTATGCCGTCGTCGATGGATCTTGCATGAAGAAGATCGAATTGAGCCTTTTCTTCATTCCAAATGCCGCCTAAATGATCAAATTTTGTTTGGTCTTCGAAAAGATACACTTTTGATCCTAGGATAGCAGGTCTATTTAGTGCATTCATATGCTCTAAAAAGATATTTAGGAGATTTGGGGCAACAACAGTGTCGTTGTTAAGAAGATAAATATAATCGCATTTATTTGCGATGGCGTATTTAATTCCGACATTATTACCGCCCGCAAATCCTAAATTCTCATTATTACAAATTAAGGTGATTTGAGGGAAAGCACTTGATATGGCTTGAACTGAATCATTTGTAGAACCATTATCAATTACGATTGTTTCTATATTTGTATATGTAAGCTTTGAAAGAGATTCTAGACATGCTAGAGTGTCTTTTTTCCCATTCCAATTTACAATAATAATTCCAATTTTTGGATTCATGTAGAAACAAGCTCTTTAGTTAACATTTTGTTTGCTTTTTCTAATACCTCATGCGGCGTAATTTGTCTCATGCAAAAAGGCTCATTGCATTTTTTACGAGTGCAATAATAGCAGGTTTTTTTCTTTGCAATAATCTGTGCATCTGCACCGTTCCATGGGCCACAAAGATTTGGGTCAGTTGGTGAAAATAGGCATATTGTTTTTGCTTTACTTGCAAGGGCAAGATGCATGGGGCCTGTATCATTTGAAATTACAAGATCTATTTTTTCAAAAAAGGCAGCAAGTTCTGGTATAGAAAATGTATCGATAAGGGATATTGCAGAGGGAATTTGATCCATAAGTGAATCGATTAAGTTTTTTTCAAGAGAGCTACCCGAAATAAAAATCTGCGCATTATAAATTGAAATAAGTTCTTTTCCAATTTTTGCAAAATTCTCAATGGGCCACATTTTGAAACCATCCTTTGCGCCGGGGTGTAATGCAATACAGGGCCTAGTTTGGTCAATATTATTTTTGCGCAGAAATACGCAGACAGTGGCTTGATCATGATTTTTGGGGAATACTTTCATTTCGCCATGGCAATGAACGGTAAAAATTGAACGGATGAGATCCATACGCCTTTCGATCTCATGTTGATATTTACTAGGAATGGTAAACGTTAGTAGTGAATCAAGACCTTTATTCATACCGGTATTCCCGATGATATGAGATGCGCCCGTAAGATAAGCAAAGGGAAAAATGAGTCTTTGAGATGCATGAAAAATAAAAACAGTGTCAAATCTTTTTTTTCTGATTTTGAAAAGCAGAGGAAAAAAAGAGAAAAAGGATTTGTCCTTGATAAAGAAGATTTCATCAACATGGGGAGAGTTTTTTAAAACTTGATTTCCAATGGGACTTGTTAAGACCCCTAAATAAATATTTGGATAACTTGATTTTAAAGCGGATATTGCAGGGGTCGCAAAGAGAGTATCCCCAAGACCTGTTGTGGAAATCACAAGGACTCTAGAGTGAGGCTTCTTTGAGATAGCGTTATCTTCTTTTTTGAAAAACTTTATAAGAGATATAGAAGCGAGTATTAGAGAATTTTTCCAAGATGACATATCAACTTATAAGTAATTAATTTGCATCTATCATAGCCAATAATAAGAATCTGATGAAGATGTTTTTTGAATTGTTAGTTTGATTTTGAATTATAAAAAACTCGATAATCAGATTTGAAAAAAATGCCTAGCGCTTTGCAAAGGATTATCCAATGGTTTTTTACATACAAAACCAACGTGAGAAGTTATCTTGTGAGCTTGCATCATTTTTTGTAGAATGTTAGTCTTCCGGTAGAAATTTATAACGGTTGTTCCCCTATGCGCAAATTCATACGAAAAACTTGTCTTTTGCTACCTCTTGCATTATTGCTATTACTTTCTCTTTCTGGATGCTCCAAAGGCTCCAAAAAAACATATAGAATTGGTGTAGACCCTACTTTTTTTCCAATGGATTTTATGGGAAAGCAAGCGCAGGTTTTTGCATTTTCTAATGAGCTACTGCAAGAAATTGGCAAACTCGAGGATGTAACTTTTGAGAGAGTGAATCGAAATTGGGATAACTTGATCGAAGGATTAACAGAAAAAGAATATGATGGGATGCTTTCATCAGTGAGGCCTTTTATCTTTAATAAGAAAAAGTATTCCTTCTCAAAGCTATATTTGCAAAATGGACCCGTTCTTGTTGTAAAAAAAGGTTCTTCGCTTCGATCTATAAAAGATATGAATGGAAAAAGTCTTGGGGTAATACCAGGTTCTGATGCAGCTGGAATTATCGATACCCATCCTAAAATTGATCAAGTATCCTATCAGTCTGTTTCGCATATCTTAAATGATGTACAAAATGAAAGAGTGGATGGCGCGCTTGTTAGTTACATTCCAGCGATTAGTTATGTAGAAGATATTTATTCAGATCTTATTATTAGAAAGCCGCCAATTAATGATGTTGGATTGCGTTTACTAACGCTCTATGATAATGATTCTGAGCTTCTAGAAATATTTAATCGGGGACTTAGTAAGATTATGAGTTCAAAAAAATATGATGAGCTTGCTCAAAAGTGGAGTTTAGCGCTCAATTAATTGATCTACAATGTTCTATGTAGTCTTTTTGTACTCGATCGAGCTCCGATTGGTCCAGTGGACAAGGTTTAATATTCCAGATTTTATTTGCATAATTATCAATCGAGACATCGGTTGAAAATGGTCCCATTCCAGCGATGTTTTCAATGGCAAGTTTTGCCCAAAGATTTGGGTCTTCGAAGTGTGACTCTACTTTTTTTTGCGTGTTGTAATAATCTTGCAAGTCGTTGATTACTAAAAATGAATCAGAGGATATGAGAGCGTTGTGAATATCGGCAAGCTCTTCTGCTTCGGCTTCATTTTCAGTAAGCGTTCCATCAGTAAGAGACTGCAGGGCTTTTTCAAGATAAGGGT
The DNA here is from genome assembly GCA_021772295.1 of Chlamydiota bacterium. Classification (GTDB taxonomy): domain Bacteria; phylum Chlamydiota; class Chlamydiia; order Chlamydiales; family Simkaniaceae; genus JAJFMG01. Next base: position 8,308 of record JAJFMG010000107.1, read on the forward strand.
TTTGAGCTATGATTTTGTTGGGGTTATAGGAGCCGCTATTTTTTAGTTGTTGGTTTTCTAAAGCGTTATTACCAAATAAAAAGGGCCAAGCCTCATCACCGATGCTTTGTCGCATTTCTACATTGGCGCCATCGTCAGTACCAATGGTGAGAGCTCCATTCATTGTAAATTTCATATTACCGGTCCCAGAGGCTTCCATGCCAGCTGTTGATATTTGCTCGGATAAATCTGCTGCTGGAACCATAATTTCAGCTTTAGATACATTATAATTTTCTATGAAGTGAATTTGGAGTTTAGACCTTATTTTTTCATCTTCTGAGATTTTTCTAGAGAGACAGTAGACAAGGCGCAAAATGCTTTTCGCTAAATAATATCCAGGTGCTGCTTTTCCAGCTATAATAGTAAGTCGTTTGATTTTTCTCGCGTTAAAGTCATCTTTCAACTCTAAATATACC
>JAJFMG010000108.1 GCA_021772295.1 Chlamydiota bacterium
GCCTTCTTCTTGCGCGTACTTTACTATCAGCCACTAAAAAAATTTTTAGGTCAGCATCAGGAAAGATCACACTGCCAGTATCTCTTCCCTCGAAAACAGCGTTATGAGACTGACCATATTCAATTTGAAATGACTTTAAAAAATCACGCACCTGTTTCTCTTTTGCTATGTCAGAAGATAATGACGTTACTTCACGTGAGCGGATCTTGTCAGTGATATCTGACCCATTTAAGATATACCTCTTCTCATATTGGTCTTCTTTAATAGAAAAATCGAATAAATCAATTGCTTTTTTCATTGCTTTTTCACTGTTGAATGAAATATTTCTTTCTAAAAGAAGATAGGCAAAAGCGCGATAAAGAGCGCCTGTATCAAAATAAGAAAATCCAATTCTTTGTGCTAACATCTTGGCAACAGTGGATTTTCCTGTGCCAGCGCTTCCATCAATGGTGATAATCATAGGCTGCAATTATTAACAAATATGAAGAAAAAGATACACAATTGGAGCAGTAAAGAGCAAGGAATCTAATAAGTCTAATACGCCTCCGATACCCGGAATTCGATTACTATCTTTAATTCCAGCATCTCTTTTTAAAAGTGACTCTGACAAATCTCCGATTTGACTAAAAACCCCAATACATAGTCCTAAATAAATAGATTGAAAGAGCGTTAGGTGGAACGTGCTTCCAATTGGAAAAATAGAAAGAAAACTAAAAAAAATACTTGTTCCAAGAGCAAATAACAAACCAGCCACAGCGCCAGCTACTGTTTTTTTAGGACTCACTAAAGGTGATAATTTTTTTCTTCCAAAAGCTTTACCACAAAAATAGGCTGCAATATCTGTGATCTTGGTAACAGAGATCAAATAAACAAGCCACATTCTACCACCAAAACCGCTGTAGCAAGGGGAAGAGAGATATAATATTCGTAGCAAAAACCCAAGGGGAATGGCAATATAAAACACTCCGAAAAGAGAATTTGCGATTACAACCGTTGCGTTTTGAATTTTGTTGAAAGAATACAAAAATAAAATACATACCCCTACAAGCAATATGATGAGGGGCAAAAATGAAAATAGTTTAGAAAAAGAAGATAGATAGATACTTACCACTTCTAAGGCAGTAAAACACATCAGAAAAACAGTTGGGAGCTTTATCTCTTTTTTCTTCAAAAAATTTGAATATTCATACAAAGCAATTACTGAAAGAGCGGTTACCACCGCAATAATTCCAATTTTCACAAAAAAATGCGTTGAAAAATAGATCAATACGATAAGAGCTGAAATGACGATAGAGGCGACAACAACCCTTTGAGAGAGGTCGGAAAAACGATCTTTGTTTATATTTGTATTATTCTCCAAGCCTTCTTACCCTTTTTTGATATTCACTAATTGCATCTAATAAAATTTCTCTTGTAAAGTCTGGCCACAATGTATCACAAAAATATAGCTCTGTATAGGATAGTTGCCATAGTAAAAAATTACTTAATCGGTATTCACCACTACTACGAATTAATAAATCTGGATCTTGAAACTCTTTTGTATCTAAATATCTAGAAAAAACCTCTTCTGTCAACCCTTCTTTTTTAATAGCGCCACATTGAATATCATCACACAGTTTGAGAACCCCACGTCTAATTTCATCTCGAGATCCATAATTGATAGCAAGTACCAATTCCAAGGACTGTCCTTTTTGTGTGATTTCTTCACACGATTGGATTACCCTCTTCATCTCTTCAGAAAAAGGCGTTCGATCACCAATAATCCGTAATCGAATACCACCTGCAACCATCTTTTTTTTCTTTTTTTGCAGAAATTTGATAAGTAGATTCATCAAGATGCGAACCTCTTTTTGAGGTCTTTGCCAGTTTTCCGTTGAAAATGCAAAAAGCGTAAGTGTCTTAACCCCAAGCAACAGACAAGAATCTACAACTTCATCAACTCGAATAGCTCCTTTTACATGCCCAAAAATGGCAGCCCTTCGTTTTTTTTTCGCCCATCGTCTATTGCCATCCCTAATGATCGCAATATTATTTGGAGTATTATTCACCAAAGACATCTTCCACTACTATCGTTTTTTCCCTCTGGGGTCCATAAGAAATAATATCAATCGAGACGCCTAAATGGCTCTGCAAAAACTCCAAATAATCAATCGTTTTTTTGGGAAGATCTGAGATACTTTTACAATCTGTAATAGATTTTTTCCATCCAGGTATTTTTTGATAAATGGGTTCAAGTTTTGAAAATGAGGCCAAATCAGCTGGGATACACTCAACCTTTGTGCCCGCAAGCTGATAGCTAGTACAAACCCAAATTTCTTCAAAATCATCTAATATATCAAGTTTAGTAATTGCTATAGATGTAATACCAGATCGTTCAATCACTTGCTTTGCTAAGGGGATATCAAGCCACCCGACCCTTCTTTTCCGACCCGTTGTAACCCCAATTTCTCTGATCGATTCACACGACGCAAAGGGATTGTACTCCCCTTCCTTAATTTCTGTTGGAAAGGGGCCATTGCCAACTCTTGTTGTATATGCTTTCATCACACCGATAACAGCATCTATTTTCGTTGGAGGGATACTAGACCCCATACAAATACCTGCAGCTTGTGTATGGGAAGAGGTGACATATGGATAGGTGCCAAATAAAACATCAAGAAGTGCGCCTTGCGCTCCCTCTAATAGTATTTTTTCCTTTTGTTTGTGAGCCTTAAAAAGCATAGATTCCACATCTGCTATATATGATGATAATTCTTTTGCAGCGCTCATGTAATCTGAATAGATTTTTTCAAACACATCTGACTTTTCTAATGGATATAGAGGATGTAAAAGATTTTCTTTAAGAATTTTTGCAAACACTTTTTCATCTAATAGGTCGCAGATTCTGATTCCTCGTCTTGCCACCATATCCATGTAGCAAGGTCCTATCCCCTTTGCTGTTGTTCCGATTGGATTATTTCCCCGATTCTTTTCCATGGCCCTATCATAAGTTTTATGATACGGCATGATTACATGTGCATACTTGGAGATAAAGAAGCGATTTGAAAGAGATATACCCTGTTTAATGAGATTTTTAAGCTCGGTTAACAAAAAAAGCGGGTCAATTACAACAGATGGTCCTAAGTAACACTTTACATTGGGATATAAGATCCCAGAGGGAATGAGATGAAAGAAATACTGCTTTTCTCCAGTTACAACAGTGTGTCCTGCGTTGTTACCACCTTGAGCTCTAACCACATGGGAAACTTTCGAAGAGAGAACATCAATCACCTTGCCCTTTCCCTCATCCCCCCACTGCATACCAAAGACTACGAAGCAATTCATAAAGATCTCTCTATTTTAATTCAGATATCTGTATAACATATCTAAGTGAAAAAAGGGAACTAATCAGC
>JAJFMG010000109.1 GCA_021772295.1 Chlamydiota bacterium
TGTTATTGCAAATATGGGTGCTGAACTTGGGGCAACTACTTCTGTTTTTCCAGCAGACGCTGAGGTAAAGCGCTTTTTAGCGCTTCACGGAAGAGAGAAAGATTTTACAGAGCTTGTAGCAGATCCAGATGCAACTTATGATGAGCATGATGAAATCGATTTATCGAAACTTGTGCCCCTAATTGCTTGTCCAAGTTCACCTGGAAATGTTGTTCCTGTAAAAGATGTGGAGAAAAAGCCTGTTTTTCAATGCATGATTGGTTCGTCTGCAAATCCAGGCGTTCGTGATTTTGCAGTCCCTGCTATGATCGTTAAAGGTCGAAAAACCAAGGATCAAGTCTCTTTTGATATTAATCCCTCCTCTCGGCAAGTACTAGAAATCCTGACAGAAGATGGGCATTTAAATAGTTTGATTCAAGCAGGCGCTCGTATACACCAAGCGGGATGTAATGGCTGTATTGGTATGGGGCAAGCGCCAGCTACCAATAAAATTTCTCTTCGAACCAATCCCAGAAATTTTCCAGGAAGATCGGGGACCAAAGAAGATCAGGTGTATTTATGTTCACCAGAGACAGCTGCTGCATCAGCACTTACAGGTGAAATTACAGACCCAAGGGATCTGAAAATTCCTTATCCTAAATTTGAGGAGCCAAAAAAAATCACAATAGTGGATACCCTTACCAAACCATCAAACACTCAAAGTAAACTGATTATGGGGCCAAATATTCAAAAACTGCCCACTTTTGATCAGTTATCAGATAGTATTGAAGGCCCGTGTCTTTTAAAAATGGGAAATAATATTTCTACAGATGAAATTATGCCAGCTGGATCAAAGGTACTTCCCTTTAGATCAAATATTCCTGAAATTAGTAAGTTTACCTTCGGTCAACTCGATGAATCATATTATGATAGAGCTATGGAGCATCAGGCTACGGGTTCACTCTTGGTTGGTGGCTCTAATTATGGGCAAGGTTCTTCTAGAGAGCACGCAGCTATATCTCCAAGATATCTCGGAGTAAAAGCAGTTATTGCTAAAAGCTATGCAAGAATTCATCGCAAAAATCTGATTAACTTTGGAATATTACCGCTCTATTTTCTATCAGATGAAGATTATAACAGCATTGATCAAGATGATGTCTTATCAATTGAAAATGTGAGAAAGGTAATTCAAGGTTCAACAGAGCTTACAATTACCAATAAAACCAAAGGCAAAACATTCAAGGTAAAACATGATTTAACAAGAAGAGATTTAGATTCAGTACTAGCTGGTGGTCTTATTAATTTAACCCTGCAAAAACATTCTTAAGGTTTAACTGTGATATTATTACTTGCTCGCATTATCATTACAACAATAGTCGTAGTACTTGTAGGTCACTACATTCCAGGCCTTGAGATTAAGAATACAACTGACGCTCTATTTTTTGGGTTGATCTTGGGAGTAGTAAACTCCGTAGTTCGACCTATCCTAACTCTTTTAACGCTTCCGATAACTATCTTTACGCTAGGTCTTTTCCTTCTTGTGATTAATGCCTTTACATTCTGGCTTGCAAGTGAGATTTCTTATGGAATACATATTCATACTCTCATGGGGGCAATAATTGGTGGTTCCATAATCTGGGTAAGTGGTCTTCTTACAAACCGTCTTATTTGGGATGTAGACATGTATTAAATCACTACTAACTGAAACCAGATTCACAGGTTAATTTTCAGCTACTTTATCCATTTTTCCAAATCATTTTCCCTTTACAATTTTCAAATAAATTCGTTATAAGCTCTCCCTTTATGAAATTTAAGACCTTTCGGAGGTAACATTATGGCAGCAGCTTCAGTTTCAGCTTCATATTTAAATATGTCGGAATCATCAGAGGCATCTTCATCGGGAGAAAGAGTAGTTAATCCGGAAAAATTAACAAGTGAAATTGAGGTATTTAAAGTAGATATTAACTATTCAAGCCTCAAAGAAGTACTTAAAGCTTATTCATATCGAGGTGATCCCATTCAAATTGATCTTCATCTACTTGAAAAGATTGATGAATATAAGAATACCGTTGATCGGTTTGTAACGGATGCTAGCACAGAAGAGGGCAAAGACGCACTTTCTGATGCTAAAAAATTACGTTTCTTTATTTATCAATTAGAGAGAACCCTAATTGCTGCACACAATATTTCATTTGCAGTTATACCTATGATGAAATCCGCAATCGAAACTGAAATGAAAGATTTGGAAAAATGTACAGTGGAAGTTATAAGAAGTGGAATTCAAAGAGTTCAGCAAAATTTAGATTATTTATCCAGATTTGATTTTGTTTGTCTACGATCTGAAATAGAAGCTGTGAGAGACCTTGCAGAAAGCTATTTCTCAGATGCAAATGAAGTTATTATTGATTTGGAAAAAGAAAATGCGATAAAGGCTATTACTGAACTTTCAGGAATACTAATTTGCAGTTCAAATGAATCTACAGTGTGTGCTGTATTACAAACAGCAATCGATGTCGGTGTATTACCTAATGAAACTGATCTTAATTCCATTTTTGTACTAAAAGATGATGGGGCAGGTGTCAATACTTCGTTTGAGACTGTAGCATCCAAAACCACCCTAGAAAATATAATCCATTTACTAGAAAACAATAATTTTAGTGTAGGGACTTCTTCTAATGGAGAGGTTATATCTATCACTCATGTTACTCTGGAGCCAGTGGAAACTATTTCTGCAAGCCATATAGCAAGTGAAGATATATTTGATTATTTAAATGAACTGAGAGGCTTAGAAGAATACTTATCTGGAAAAACTAGTCCAGAATTCGCCGAATTTGTTAAAGATACTTTTGCGACCAAAACTATGAAGGACAAGCCTAAATGTTTGTTGCTTGTTATTCAACTAGCTGTTTGTAATTCAACTCCGCTCTATAATGATGTAAAAGACAAGCTTGGACTTTCTAATTTTAAAGTTACAATTGAGAACGTAAACGAAGTTATTAAAGCAGTAGGAGAACACTTTTCTAAAACAGCAACAACTTAGAGAATCCTGGTATCACAACTTAGCTTGCTACAAAAGTATTTAAAATTTCTTAAAGGCGTAAATTCATTTTTACGCCTTTTTTGCTTAGCGCAAGAATCGATAGAGCGTTTATGGGATTATTCGATGGTAGGAAAATAACAGTCCAAATCTGGGCAAAATTCAAGAAGTTAGAAAAAAAATTAATAATTATAAAATCTTTTTTAATCAATAAAAGTTTTAACAAGTAAAATATTTAATTAGGGTTTTTACTAGAAAGTGTTTTAAAAAAATCATTCTAATACATAAGCTCTCATGCCCTATAAAAATCAAAGGAGAAAGTTATGGCTGCAATTGTGTCTGGGAATAATTCTATTGTGTTTG
>JAJFMG010000110.1 GCA_021772295.1 Chlamydiota bacterium
AAAAGTTTATGTTAGTGTCCCTTTCCTGGCTTAAAGAGTGGATTCAGTTAGATCTTAGTGACGAAGAGATTGGGGATACACTGACACTTGCGGGTCTTGAAGTTGATAAGATTGAAAAAACTCCTTTGTCTTTTAGTGGCATTGTAGTTGGCGAAGTTGTAGAAACAAAAAAACACCCAAATGCAGATCAGCTCAAAGTGGCAACTGTCACAGATGGAATCGATCATTTTCAAGTAGTTTGCGGTGCGTCTAATTGTAAGCTTGGCATGAAAACAGCTTTTGCAAAAATAAATGCCACAATCACTGACAAATCAGGAAAAACTCATAAGATTAAAAAGGGGAAACTAAGAGGAGTTGAATCCTTTGGTATGCTTTGCTCAGAAGCTGAGCTCGGGCTTTCGGAAGAAAATGAGGGCATCATGAGCCTAGATTTTTCACTTCAGAATGGCACACTATTAAACACTATTTATGAAGATACCATTTTTGAAATTTCTCTTACTCCAAACCTCGGACATTGCACCAGCGTACAAGGGATTGCAAGAGAGCTTTCTTCTCTTTTAAATCTTCCAATTACTCCTCCACAGATTTTTGAACATGACGATACGTCTTCTAATATTTCAGCGCATCTTTCGGTCAAGCTAGAGCAAAAAGAAAGCTGTAAACGCTATCTTTGTTCCATTATTAAAGACGTGAAGATACAAGATTCACCTCAGTGGCTTAAGAAGAAACTTGCGGCGGTAAACATCAGATCGATTAACAATATCGTAGATATTACTAACTACGTGATGCTTGAAATGGGACAACCTCTTCATGCTTTTGACTTAGAGACGATTGAGGGAAATCAAATCATCATTCGAGATGCTAAAGATAATGAAATCATCACAACTCTAGATGGAAAAACAAGAGAACTCAGTGAAGGTCTTTTGATCATTGCTGATGCAAAAAAACCAATTGCAGTAGCTGGCGTTATGGGGGGTGAAAATTCAGAGGTAAAAGAAAGTACTACGACAGTTGTTTTAGAATCTGCCTATTTTGATCCAAGCGCTGTTAGAAGATCTAGCAAAAAACTTCATCTAAGATCTGACTCTTCTTCCCGTTTTGAAAAAAACATTGATCCACTTGGCTGCAAAAAAGCAATTTTAAGAGCTACTGATCTCATTGTTAAACTTGCATGTGGTACTCATGTTTCTGGCATCATCGATGAAAATTATTTACCTAAAGAAAAAAAACAAATTGTTTTTCGAAGTTCACAAGTCAAGAAAATCCTTGGACTAAATCTCAGCTCATCTGAGATAGAAACACTCCTACTAAGACTTGAAATGAGGATTATATCAAAAGAAGCGGACTCTTTTACACTCTGCCCACCAAGTTATCGAAATGACATTACAACTGAAATCGATATAGTGGAAGAAATTGCACGATTATATGGGTATAATAATATTCCCCTCTCACACCCTAAAGTTGCAAACTCCACCATAGCGCACTCTCCAATTTATCTTTTAGAAAATAAAGTTCGGAGCAAACTCATTGGCTCTAACCTTCAGGAATTTATCACATGTGATTTAATAAGCCCTAAACTTGCATCTCTAATAGCTAGTGACTCAATCTTTGCGGCTAATCCTATCAAGGTTTTAAAACCAAGTTCTGTAGATCAATCCATTCTTAGAACCTCTCTTTTGCCAGGCATGCTACAATGCATCAAGCATAACCAGGACCATAAAAACACCAATATTCATGCTTTTGAACTTGGACGTATCCATTTTAAAGAAGGAAGTGAATTCAAAGAGCGCGAAGTTGTCTCCATTATTTTAATAGGTTCAAAAGATCTACCGAATTGGAAAACAAAAGCAAAGCCTGTTGATTTCTTTGATCTCAAAGGATTACTTGAAAATTTCCTAAGTGCACTTCATATACCAAGCCCTACTTTTTCTCCTTCGACTTTAAGCTCTCTTCACCCTCAAAAACAGGCAAGTATAAAGGCTGGAAATATCAGCCTTGGATCTTTTGGAGAAGTGCACCCTCAAATCATTAAAGAACTAGGAATCAACGAAAGTGTTTATTTCGCTGAAATTGATCTTATTGATATAATGCAATCTCAGAAAAAACATTTGCACATGAAAGCTTTATCTGAATACCCTGGTTCAGAAAGAGATTGGACAAAAACTTTTTCTAGAAAAATTTCTTATGGAAGTATTCTCAAAAAAATCGAGCAAATTCCATCTAAAATTCTCAAAAAGGTCTCTCTTCTAGATATCTATCAGAGTGAAAAATTAGGTCATGACAAACAAAATATTACGTTGCGATTCTATTACGAACATGACAATAAGACACTCGATTATAACGATGTAGAAAAAGAGCATTCTCGGATACTTGAAAAACTTAACTTCTAGCAGCTCTAACAACTGCGTCTGTTATGATTCCTGTTCCAATAATTCTAGCTCCTGGAATAGGAACTAGGCATACTAAGGCTCCACCAACAGCTTGATATATGGTTGATTTATTCTTAAATTTATCTAAAAAACCTTTCTTTTTAGATTTACTTTTTACAAATGTAAACGAAGGATCAAAGTCAGCCAATAATGCCAGATTCAAATATGCAGGACTATTTGCCTTTATTTCACAGTACGTGTCTTCTAACGCAAGGAAAATATCTTCTTTTTGAATGATTATATCATATTCCGATTCTATTTCCTTCTTTAAGGCAATTAGAAATGTTTCTTTTTCGATGTCAGTTGCAAATTCATTGAGTAGCTCGAGACATGACTCCAAATCATAATTTTCTACACTTTCTAAAAAAGGCTCTTTTTCCCATGCCATTAACGAAGTAGTCAGTAAAATTCCAACTGCAAATCTTGAGAAGAGCTTATTCATTAATACACCATGTGAGTTACAAATTTTTAGAAAATTCACGTTGAAAACTATTGGAAGAATCTACCTCTAATCTGATTTTTGCAACAAATTTCTAAACATCGAACTCCTCGCAAAAAAAGGTTGAACAAAAGAGTGAATATACGCCATGTTAGGAAGATAGTATATGCTAACAAGAAATCTTGCATGAGGTTAATCGTGAAAAAATATTCCCCTTTCTTACTCGCCACTTTAGGTCTGATTACTTACGGATGTCAAAACTCCAAAGTAGCTCAAAATGATCACGTCATAACAAAACGATTTATCCACAAGTATGGGTACGATGTTTCCAAAGAGCAGTGGGATTCACAAGAATTCCCCGGCCAGGTAATTACCACACTAAAAAACGGAATCACAGTTACCGCAAATTATGAAGATGGTGTTTTACATGGAATATCTCATTCTACGTTTCCTCTTTCTCAAACATTGGAATCAGAGAGCATCTATGAAAGAGGCGCATTAAAGAAAAAAACAACTTTCAATATTCGAGGGATTCCCCTTTCTGAAGAAATCTACTTATCTGAAAATACTACAAAAACCACGAAATGGTATACAAACGGCACTCCCCTTTCTATTGAAACCTATAATGGTAAGCAACTCAAAGAAGCTGAATATTTCAGTACCAAGAATGAAGTGGAATATAAAGTATCTGACGGTTTTGGAACACGTGTTACTAAAACAGAAGATATGAAGCTTGCAATCAAAGAAACCATTGAAAATGGATATCCCACAAAAAGAGAGTCCTTTCATTCAAATGGTGTTCCTCACTCCATTACAAATTTCCAAAATGGAATGCTTCATGGATCAAAGAAAGTATTTGCATCTTCAGGCGAACCAGTATTAGAAGAGCAATGGAAAAATAATCAACTTGATGGCTTGGCTACCTATTTCCAGAATGGTTATAAATATTTAGAGGTTCCTTACTCTGCAGGCAAAAAAAATGGAATGGAAAGACACTATGTTGACGGTGAACTTGTCATTGAAGAAACTCAATATATAGATGGAGAAAAACACGGTCCATCTACTTTCTATTATGATGGCATGTCTAAAACACAGTGGTTTTACAATAATGCAAAAATCTCAAAAGCAAAATATGACAATCTAATTGAAAGAGAGAGAACAATTGCTATCATCAATGATAGATCGAAAGGCAAGTCCTGATAGACTTTTTACTTTTATTTTTTCTAAAAGCTCAAGAAATTTCTTGAGCTTTTTTTGTCTTTGTTTAAAACTCAATAAATATTTTACGAGTATTATCCTGGAAGCATATGACAATCCTGTCCAATTATTACAAAAGATATTTGGCTTTGTTAACCCTAATTACGCTATCTTTTTCTTCAATTTCCTATACGAATCCTATTGAGACAGGAGAAAGTTTTATCGTGTGTTACCCCACTTGGATTGCAGGACAACTGGGCAATCAGTTATTTCCTGTCGCTGCAGCGTTAAGTCTTGGAATCGATTACGATGCAAAGGTATACTTTCCTTTTTTAACAGAAAGAATACGGGCTAATGTTCCTACAAATCGAGAAATGGTCTTTTGGCGTCTAGACTCTTCTTATCCTCCTGTTGACCCTCTTTATTCCGTTAAGAAAATTGATCGAAATGACAGACCTGTTCTATATATCCAAAAAGGTGTAAATCCCAAATACAAAAAATATCCTGTAAATACAAGCCGTTTTAAAGGACTTAAAAAAACTTATTATCTTAGCAAATTCACTTCAAAAAAACCCTTTAAAAACGGTGTATTACTTGATATTCCTGCGTGGTCCGAAAAATATTTTGCCCACAACAAAGACAAGATTATAAAGCTACTTGGCCCGTCACAAGAAATTTATGATGATCTATATTCAAGGTATGCGGAAATCATTGATCATCCTTGCAGTGTAGCAATTCATGTACGAGCTCTTAGGAATCTACATAAAACCAATTACATCAATTTGGCTATTAAGAAGTTCCCTAAAGACGCTTTATTTATTGTTTGCTCTGACAATATTGAAAAATGTAAACAGGAATTGAAAGGTCTTCGAAATAACATGGTTTTTATAGAACAGGAGCCTACTACAATGATTTTTATCTCATGAGTCTTTGTAAGCATAATATAGTATCAAATTCTACTTTTTCATGGTGGTCAGCAGATCTAAATAAAAACCCAAAAAAAATAGTGGTTGCACCAAAACACTACAGCTATCCCAATATTCATAATCCAGATCCCAAATTAAGATGGCTATGGCCTGAATCCTGGAAATTAATTGATGGCTATACTCAAAAGCCAGAAATAGCTAAAAAAAATCCAAAATATAAATCATGAACATTTCAAAAATGCATAAAAAATGCATTATACTCTTAGCATTCTTATTGACAATTCCAAGTATGTCATATGCAAAATCATTTAAATCAACGGAACGATTTATTGTATGTTATCCACCCTGGGTTGCAGGTCAACTTGGAAATCAATTATTTACTGTTGCAGCAGCGCTTAGTTTGAGTATTGATTACCAGGCAAAAGCATATTTTCCCTTCCTCTTAGATAGAGAAAGTGCAGGAGTTCCCACTAATCGGAAAAAAGTTTTTTGGCGCCTTGATCCAACATATCCTAGTAAAGACCCTCTTTATTCAATCACAAACGCCGTGTTTCAACCGGGAACCAAGTCTGACTTAAGTGAAACTATATACAGGCCTATGTTACAGAGAGGGCTCGATTTCAAATATAGAAAATACCCTGAAACAAAAAAACTTATTAGAAAAATTCCTAATAAAAGAGGACTTCTCGGTTCAAACTACAATATTTCCACTTTTTTTGATTATGGCGTATTAATTGATATACCCGCATGGTCTGAAAAATATTTTGCTCATAACAAAAACAAAATTACATCTCTACTTGGACCTTCCAACGAAATATTTGCAGATCTATCCTCGCGATATGAGTCCATATTAAACCATCCCTGCAGCGTTGGTGTTCACGTAAGAACTAGGAGGGGGCTACACAAAACTAATTACTTTGAACTCGCAATGTCTCATTTTCCAGACGATGCTCTTTTTATAATTTGCTCTGATAATATTGAATTATGTAAAAAGCTCTTAAATCATAGGCATGAGAACATAATTTTTATTTCTGACGAACCATATTACAATGATTTTTATCTACTAAGTTTATGTAAGCACAA
>JAJFMG010000012.1 GCA_021772295.1 Chlamydiota bacterium
CTAAAGGCAGTCTCTATGATATTTTAAAAAAAGAGCAGCTTATCGAAATGGTAAGCGCATCATCTGGCGCTATGGGAAAAAACCGAACGCTTTTCCAAATTGAATTTGAATTAACTGAAAAAGGAATCAATAATATTGATACTGTTGTAGAGAGATTTTTTCAAACTATAGCTCTGCTCCAAAAGACAAACATTCCACCGTATTTGTTTGATGAAGCGCAAAAAATGGCAAAAATTTCCTATGAGCACCAATCTAGATTTGATGCGTTTACAACTGTTAAAAACCACGCAAGAAATTTGATCAAAGAAGATATAGCGACCTATCCCATGAAAACAAACATGCCGCTTGTCTATGATAGAGAGCAAATCGAATCTATATTAAGCGTTTTAAGGCCTCAGAACTGTCTTTTTACCCTCCTAGCAGATCCTGCAACGCTCAACCTTGAAGCAGATCAAAAAGAGCAGTGGATGGGTGGAGAATATACAACACTTGTAATGGATCAAAACAAACTAACTGCTTGGTCAAATGTAAAACCAACAAGTGATTTAGCTCTTCCACAAAAAAATCCATTCATTCCTGATAACCTGAAGGTAACAACCTTCCCAAATGAGCAAGAAAAGCCGGAGTTAATTTATTCCACTGAAAATGGCATAGCTTATCGCGCAATTGACAACCAATATCTTGTCCCCGAAATCGATTGGTCTTTTCATATTAAAACGCCTCTACTAGATGGTACTCCTAAAGCCTATATTCTAAGCAGCCTGTTTACAAAAACTTTCTATGATAATTTATCATCAACCCTTACCTATGCATCAAAAGCTGGTCTTGGAGCATCCATCTCATTTTCCGATTACAAATTGTCACTATCGGTAACAGGTTTCAATGAGAAAGCAAATCTTCTCCTCAGCAAAGCTTTGTTCACTCTAAAAAATCAAGCTACTTCTCGAGAAGAGTTTGAAATTTACAAAAATTCTTTACGAATCGATCTAGAAAATGCAGTAAAAGCATCTCCTATTTCATTTGCAAATCGGATCATGAGTAATGTTATCTATAGTAATTCCCATCTACCGAAAACGCTTCTTACTGCCTTGAATTTTGTCTCCTATGATGACTTCATCACATTCACCAAAGATCTATTTGATGAAAGTTATATCGAAGCCATGCTTACAGGAAATACTTCCAAAGAAGATACAAAACAAATCTTTGAAAAAGCTTTGAGCATCATCTCGGATGCACCTTTTCCACTTGAGCTGCAAAAAGGATTTCAGGTTCTAGCTTTACCCAGCAACTCTGGTCCATTTTTAATTGAAGAAAATAGCCCCATGCTTGGAAATGCAGCGATACTTCTCATTCAAGAAGGCAGTTTTTCTCTTTCTAAAAATGCTTCTCGAGAAGTACTTGCTAGTTCTCTTAGCGAAGCCTTTTTTGACACGTTGCGAACAAAGCAACAGACAGGGTACTTAGTGCGAGCTTTTTCTAAAGTTGTCGAATCAGAAATGATGCAGTTTTTTGCTGTGCAGTCTACCACTCATTCATCAAGTGAACTTCTTCCAAGGTTTGAGCTCTTTCTAGAAGAGTATGCAAAAAACATCCATACCCATATTTCGGTTAATCGTTTTAATCAAATTAAAGAATCTCTACTCACCTCTTTAAAAACACCACCAACCAATATTTTTGAATATAGCTCTCTTCAAAATACCCTTGCGTTCACATACAATGGAGATTTTGATTTGATTGAGAAAAAAATATCTGCTTTGAAAGCACTCAGTTACGAAGATTTTATTCTAGATGCTAAAGAATATATTTCAAGAAGTAACCCCAAAAGACTCGCTGTTCTTGTACAAGGGTCATCCAATGATAATAAGTCTCTTGAATATGAACTTATTTCAAAAAAAGAACTTCGAGATATGGGAAAATATGTGTCTTGGAAAGACAACCCTATTTCTCAAACTCCGCCAATTGGCGGACAAGCTTTGCAATAAGACCGCTCCATCCCGTTTGGTGCGATGCTCCAAGACCCTCTCCTGTATTTCCATGAAAATATTCGTGGAAATGCAGGTACTGTTTAAAATGAGGATCGCTCTGCATTTTTTCATCTGATCCAAAGACTTTTTTATTCCCCTCGGCGTCTTCCTTATAGATAGACACTAAGCGTTTCGATAGCTCAATAGAAACATCCCAAAGATTCATCTTATTGCCAGATCCTGTTGGACACTCTATTTGAAATTCATCTCCATAATAATGGTGAAATTTTTGCAGTGATTCAATAATTAACATGTTAATTGGAAACCAAATAGGGCCTCTCCAATTTGAGTTACCGCCAAACAAACTAGATGTAGATTCAGCTGGCTCATAATTGATCGAATGCGAATCACCATTGAACTGCAATGTATAAGGGTTATCTCCATGTTGTTTAGACAAGGACCTGATACCAGATGGGCTTAAAAACTCCTCTTCATCAAGCATGATTGCAAGTATTTTCTCAAGCTTTTCTCGATTGAGAAAAGCAAGTATTCTTCTTCCATTAACCCCTGGGGTCTTCATGCATGAAACTTTTTCACAAAGATCCTTTCTATGGGTTAAAAACCAATCCATTCGTCTTTTAAACCCCTTTAACTGGTCAAAAATGGCAGGGTCGATTGTCGTTACTGCAAACATAGGAATAAGTCCCACAAGAGATCTTACCTTGATTGGAGTATTTCCCTCTTTGCTCACAAGCAAGTCATAATAAAATCCATCCTCTTCATTCCAAAGCGACTCAGACCCATTTCCTTTAAAATTGATTGCACTTGAAATATGCAAAAAATGCTCATAGAATTTACTCGCCATATCTTCGTAGGCAATATTTTCTTTAGCAAGCTCAAGTGAAATAGTTAGCATATTTAAACAATACATTCCCATCCAAGACGTTGCATCTGATTGAAAAAGCGTTGATTCCTCAGGTAAATGCTCTGATCGATTAAACACAGAGATATTATCAAGGCCCAAAAACCCTCCTTTGAAGATATTTCTGCCGTCTGAATCTTCTCTATTTACCCACCAGGTAAAGTTCATAATCAGCTTTTGATAAACCCTTTCTAAAAATAGCTTGTCACTGATTCCATGGACTTTTTTCTCTATTTTATAAATTCGCCAAAGCGCCCAAGCATGGACAGGTGGATTTACATCATCAAAATTCCATTCATAGGCTGGAATTTGACCATTTGGATGCATATACCACTCTCTTGTAAGCAAAATAAGCTGCCTCTTAGCAAATTCAGGGTCAACAACCGCAAGTGGCAGTGTATGAAAAGCTGTATCCCAAGAATAAAACGCTGGATATTCCCATTTA
>JAJFMG010000111.1 GCA_021772295.1 Chlamydiota bacterium
GAAATTGTAATTGGTAAAAAGAAGTAGTCTTTACCTTAATTCTCCGCATGTGCTTATATGATACGTTAGTGATAACAAAAACGTGTATTACACATGCGCCTTTGGCTGAACTACATTAGACAAAAAGAAGCTTCACTTGGATCAGAAATTGCAGATAAGTGGTTAAAAACACTACGAGTAATTAAATTTGATGCTAGGAATCTGTACCTAGAAACATTAGATAAATTTCATGCTAATTGGGTCAAAGAACACATAGAGCAAGAGCTCAAAGAGACTTTTGTCAATGAAAGAGAAGTTCCTATTAGAGTTCATTTCTCCATTGCAGGATCGGAGGCCTCCACAAAACAAGAAAGCCAGCCAACTGAAATAAAATTCAAAGAAAATTTCTTAGAACCACACGCAACCTTTGAGACCTTTATTCCTGGATCAAATAACGAAATTCCCTTTCAGATCCTATCGACTATGGCAACAATTGAGCAAAAACCAGTTTACAACCCTGTTTATGTATATGGACCGTCAGGATCTGGTAAAACGCATCTACTTATGTCGATAGCCAAGTCCTATCAAGCAATCGGCTTAAAACCACTTTACGTAAACGCTCAGAAGTTAATTAGTGATGTGATTCAATCCTATCGCTATAGCGAACTTCCAGCTTTTAGAAAACAATACAGAAAGCACGATATTCTTATTATCGATGACATCCACCTCGTATCCAATAAAAGAGCAACACAAGAAGAAATTTTCCACACCTTTAATGATTTTCATATCAAGGAAAAACAAATTATCCTAAGTTCAAGTGTCGCTCCAAGAGATCTTATCGATATCGAAGAAAGACTGATATCTAGATTTGAATGGGGCCTCACCCTATTTTTTTCACATTTATCTCAAAAAGATCTTCAATCTATGGTAGAAAAAAGACTTCAACTCTTGCAGCTGAAAGTTTCTATTGAAGCCAAGGACTTTCTAATATCTACTTTCAAGAATCAAAAAAAACTTTTAAGAGCTCTCGATGCACTCTACTTAAGAGACCAATCTTCTAATAATTCCGAATTATCCTTAGAAAGAGTGCAGATTCATCTCAAGGATTTGATTGAAGATGAAGATATGGAAAAACTCTCTAGTGAGAGCATTCTAGAATTCGTGTCGCAAGAGTTTGATGTCGCTCAAGCTGAAGTTATTGGAAAATCGCAAGAAAAAGAGATCGCCTTTCCAAGAAAAATAGGGATGTATTTATTAAGAGAAAAACTCAAACTACCCTATAAACACATAGGAAAAATTTTCTCTAGAGACCATTCTACTGTTATGTCAAATATCAAGATGATAAAGAGTCTAATCGAACAAGAAAAGCAAGAAGCAATTAAACCTCTTGCCGAAATCGAGAAAAAGATATCACTGCTTACGCAGTGACACTAACGTTAAATTTTAATAAAGCGATCGCCAGGGCTTGGCTTATCTTGATTTTTACCTTCTTTTTCATCATCGTCTTCATTACCTTCAACGATTTTCTTCGCTTTTTCGCGCCATTTTTCTACTGACTCAACAAATAGAGGTGCAAATCTTCGAAGTGAAGAAGGATCAGCTCCGGAACCCATTTCAAGAACGCAATGCATTAAAACAAGCTCTTCTTTAGCAGCAACTCCAATTCCGCCGCCTGCCATTTGTCCACCAAGCATAGAACCCTCAAGAAGAGCTCCAAACAATCTTAGCTTAAGTTTCTCGTCCTTTGGAAGACCATCTAAGATAGGAGAATAAAGGTATAGCCTATCTGAATTTGGTTCATACGTAAGATGCAAAGAAAACGTATTATCTATTCCAAGTATACAAGTGTGGTTTTCGTCAAAATTTAGTCCTTCTAGGTTGAGCTCTTTGCCAAACTCCTTAAGATTTTCTTTGGCATTTTCCAGTGACATCGAGGGGGCCTCCTTACGAATGATTTATGTACTTTGGTGCATTTTAGGTATTTCTACTACTGTAGAAAACACAGGTAAATCCAATTTAAATATGGACTTTAGCACCGCTTTTAAAAACTCTACTAACATTATAAGTCGCGATCAATATTAAGCAACCAATATTCTTTTCCTGCTACTCTCGATAACCAATGCATACGGTGCGTTATTGCAGGTATTATTATTTACCTGGATCTTCTACTTGATTTGATATCATTTATTTTGTTACAAACGGTCAAATTTTTAGAGAAGGGGTACTACCATGATGCGTTCATTTTTTCTGTTTACAATCTGTCTATTGTTTACAAGCTGCCAAAATAGAGGAGAAAATGCTGAAATTAGATACCACGATGATGGTAGGTCGAAACCAAGCATCGCTCTTCTTTCCGTGATAGACTCAAGTGGAGCAAACCTGCCATGGGATCTTTCAGATGAATTAACATATTCTATTAAAGATCGCATTCGAAAATCAGGATCACTTTTTATTCAGCCCATGAAAAAAAGTGAACAGGAATTCGTAGTTGCTGCAAATCCATTTCAAAAACATATCCCATGGATAAAAGAAACTTTTGATCAAAGTCAATTCGCTATTTTTCTAGAACTTGTAGAACATAGCATTCATCCCAAAAGAGCTAAAAATGCGCTTCTTGATAAATTTACACCAGCTTGTGAACTAGATGTAACTGTCAGAATAAAAGTTGTAGATTTAAGAAAAGATCAGCCTGTTACTATTCTACAAGAACTTGTTCATCAATCTCACCTCGTTCCAAAAATGATGTCAGCACCAACAAGCTTAGAATGGAGCAAAAAATCCTACGCCGTATCACCCATTGGATTTGCTCATATTCAACTTGCAAAGGAAATCGTAAATCGCATAGAAGACTATATATTACTTGCAAAAGATTAATATCGGTTTTTTAAGACTTTGGAAACAGATTTTAGCATACAAAAACATGTAGTATCATTACTGTTTTTTGGACTCGTATCATTTGGAATTTTTTTCTTTGCTAAAAGAAAAAACTTTTTTTCTCTTCCCCAAGAGAAAAACAAACAACTCCCCTCTCACAATTTGCTTATTTTCCTACTTGGCTTTATTTTTATTTACTATTTTTTTACGCCCTTTTTAACAGCAATAGGAACACGCCTCAAAGTGATTCCATCCAATTCAGGAATCAAGCAAGTATCCTTTGCACAAATCATAAATGCATCTCTTCTTCTTGGTTTTATGCTTATCTATGGTTTCTGTTTTTGCAAACAAACATTTCTTAAAGTTTGGAACTCGAATGAAAAAACAAACAAGCTTCAGGACATTTCGCGAGGACTATATTCAATCTTTATTGTCTATCCCTTCATCTTTTTTTCTTGGAACGCAATTGTTCTAATCAACTATCTGCTCTTTGGAATAGCCCCACTTGTGCAACCAGCTGTTGAATTTCTCAAACAATCAGCAGAACAACTTTCCCTTCTCTATCTAGCGCTCATTTGCATTGTTATTTTAGCGCCAATTATCGA
The DNA here is from genome assembly GCA_021772295.1 of Chlamydiota bacterium. GTDB lineage: Bacteria > Chlamydiota > Chlamydiia > Chlamydiales > Simkaniaceae > JAJFMG01. Next base: position 3,459 of record JAJFMG010000111.1, read on the forward strand.
AGAATTCTTCTTTAGAGGTGTGCTACAAACATATTTAAAAAAAAACCTCGGAAGAAAAGCTGCGATTATTTGCACATCTTTACTTTTTGCATTCATGCATGTGAACCTACTTCGCGGTGTCGGAAATCTTCCAATTATTGTTTCCCTTTTCGTCTTTGCATGCTATCTTGGTTTCCTTTATGAAAAGCAAAAATCACTTTTAGCGCCTATTGTACTACATATGACTTTTAACGCGATAAGCTGCGTTCAAATCATCATTTAGCAAAAAGTGATTTTCCAAAATGAGGAAAACCATGCGAAAGACTCTTCTTATTTTCACTCTAACAGTAAGTTCATTTCTTTTTTCTGAAGCAACAAATAGACAAATAACACGCGAAGTAACTGCAAAAATAGTTCAAACACAAACGGGAGACAACTTTGCTTTTTCACCAGCTTGCGTTTCTCCAAACATTCTTTCCATCCTTCTAGGGTCTTCTGGACAAACCAGAACGCAAATCGAAAGGGCTTTGGATATCTCTTACGATGAAACTAATTTTGATAAACTCAATGCTAATTCACTTTTACTAAAATCTCTAAATGGTGTTTCTACAACTCATAGCATCTGGGTAGATAAAGACTGCGATTTACTTCCCTTATTTTCTGATACGCTTTCGAATCTTTTTCAAACCGCAGTGTCACACATAGATTTTTCCAAGCCCTCAAAAGCATCTAAAAAAATCAATAGATTTATTTCTAAGCATACAAATGAAAAAATAACAAACATGCTTACCAATACTGATATTCAAGCATCAGACAAGCTCCTAATTGCTTCTGCAATACATCTAGACTTAGAGTTTAGAAAGCCTTTTCAAAAAGCATATACCAAAAACAGCACATTCTACTCTAAAGAGAATACTACCATTCCAATGATGAATCAAAAAGGCACTTTTCAATTTAAAAATGACCAAGGCTTAATAATTTGCTCTCTCCCCCTTGTCTGCGAGCAAGGTAATCTTGCTCTGCTACTTTTTCTTCCAACAAAACGTACCGAAAAGCCTCTGCAGTTTTTATTCCACAAAGTTAAAAACTTAGAAAATGGATTGTTTTCCCTACTTTCTAACCTAACTCTTCATAAGATGCATTTAAGAGTACCCAAATTTTCATTTGAATCAAAAATATATATCGATAACAGCCTAAAAAGACTAGGAATTACGGATGCATATTCTATGCATGCAGATTTTTCTAACATTACAACAGATATGAAACTATCTCTTTCAAAAAACATCCAAAGTAATTTAGTGAGTATCAATGAGCAGGGCGTAAGCTCATCAAGTGCGGCTATTTCTTCTTTTGCATTCAAATGCGGTCGAGAAATCTTTCATCCCATGCATTTTAATAGGCCATTTGCCTTTGCAATCGTAGAACAAACGAGCAAGCAGATTCTAACGCTCGGTCAATATACAAACCCTACAAAGGATACTTCTTTGATCTATGATTAAAATCTCCTATGAACTTATTTGCTATGGCTTATCTGACATTGGGCTTGCAAGAAAAAACAATGAGGATGTTTGGCACCATTTGCCCCATCATTGTTTCTATGCTCTAGCAGATGGCATGGGTGGTCATAAGGCTGGAGAAATTGCTGCTAGAGAAGCTGTATTCCATTTGTGTAATTTAGTAGAAAAGAACTTTCATGATTCTCATGGACTTGAGATTGAAGATTTGGCACTTGTTCTTTGCAATCTTATTGAAAACACCAATTCTCATATTCATAATCTGAGCAAGAAAAAAAAGGATTTCCAGGGAATGGGGACTACTCTTTGCACTTTATTCTTCCATGAAGCAGAAGCTCTATTCTCTCATGTAGGTGATAGCCGTATCTATCGATACCGAAAAAAAGACCTTGAACTCTTAACTTTTGATCACTCTTTAAATAATGCCAAAAAAAAGAAAAGTAAGAAATTTTTGCAAAAAAATATTCTTACTCGAGCCATTGGAGCATATGAGATCGTGTCACCGGAAATTGGGGTTGTAAGCTTGCGGCAAAATGATATATACTTCATGTGCTCAGATGGTCTTACTGACTATGTGAGTGACAAAGAAATATCTTATATTTTGAAACAAAATTTACCACTGCAAAAAACAACTGATTTTCTGATTCAAGCCGCAAAATCCCGGGGAGGATCTGACAATATAACCGTTGTAATGATTGCAGTTACATAAAACTCCATGAAAATCTATCTTGATAATAATGCCACTACCAAGCTTGACTCAAGTGTACTTGAAGCTATGCTCCATGAGTTACAAGGCCCCCCATTAAATCCATCTAGTGTTCATTTTTTTGGTAGAGAGGGAAAAAAACTTCTTCGAAATGCAAGAGAAACAGTAGCTAAATTTTTAGATGTCCTCCCCTCTGAAATAATTTTTACTTCATCTGGCACAGAAAGTATGCACCTACTCATCGAAGGAATTCTTGGAAGCCAAGATAGTGGCACTATTCTTACGACTAAAATAGAACATGCATGCAGCTACAATTTATTAACTCATTTAGAAGCTAAAGGCTTTACTGTTTCTTTTGTTGAAATTGATCAAAGTGGAGCTCCCAGTCTTTCTTCAATAAAGTCAAAAATTACATCGGATACAAAGCTTCTTCTTTTTTCAGCTGTCAACAGTGAAACAGGAGTGAAAATTGATCTGGATGGAGTTGGATGCATTGCAGAAATTAACTCAATTCCACTTGTTATTGATGGTGTAGGGCTACTTGGAAAAGAAAAATTTTCTATTCCAACTGGTGTAATTGGCATGGGATTTTCAGCTCATAAGTTTCATGGTCCTAAAGGCATTGGATTTGCATTTGCTAGATCAAATGCAAAACTCACCCCATTATTTTTCGGAGGCAATCAAGAGCAAAATCTTCGAGCAGGAACAGAAAATCTTGCGGGTATCATAGGTCTTGCTAAGGCAATAGAACTTCTAGAGTCTCAGGATGAAATCACATCCCGAATGAAAAGTCTTAGAGACCTTCTGGAATCAAATCTAAATAAGTCACTTCCTATTTCCATTAATGGAGCAGGTAAAAGAGTGTGTAATACCTCTAATATTTGCTTTGATGGTGTTTGTGGAGAGACGCTATTAATGTATCTGGATCAATCTCAAATAGCGGTCTCTCTTGGATCGGCTTGCTCTGCTGGCGCTTTGGAAGCATCTAGGGTTTTACTTTCAATGGGATATAGCAAAAAACATGCATTGTCTTCTGTTCGCTTTTCTTTATCTAGATTTACAACACTGGAAGAAATTGAAAAAGCGACAACTACAATCATAACCATTGTAAAAAAATTACAATCACTTTAATCCGAGATACTTTTAAGTGATATTTTCTTTGCTCCTAGAAGTGAAACAGTCTCAACGGTAAACTCAAGTTGATCAATTCGAATACTCATACCCTCTTCAAGGGTGGAGCGAAGCTTCTCTTCCATGAGATCTTCTAAAGTATGTGCATCTTCTGCTTGGATGTGAAGGTGAAATTTTTCATTGATCTCTTTAATCAATGTTGAAGCTGGAAAACTACAGTCTAAAAAGACACTATGCTCATTGGGAAAGGAATCCCCTAGAGAGAGCCAATCATCCTTTTGACCAAAGATCTCATCTATAAGAGTATCTAGAGTAAGAATACCAACAGATACGCCCAGACTATTTAAAACAACTGCAAGGGTTTGATTGTTTCTACGGAAATCCTTCAAGAGTTGCAAGGAAGGTGTTGTCTCTGAAACAAACCAGGGAGATTTCGCATGAGAATGTACATTCGAGTTTTTATCATGTCTGATTAAATCTCTTGGATATGCAATCCCAACAATATTCGATCTAACACGATGATAAATGGGTAAAAAAGGTACATATTCAAGACCAATTATTTCTCGAAGCTCTGAGATAGAACTCTTTGATGAAATTAACTTCATTTTTTTGATAGGTTCCATAAGCTCCTTTGCAGACTTTGATTTCAAAGTAAAAATATTAGATAAAATTACATCGAAATCCTTTTGCTCACCAAAGTGCTGCGTATCATCTCTCGACTCAATAGCCTTTTGAAGTTCCTCACGAGTGATATTAAGTCCACTATGTGTTTTTACCCCTAGAAGTAAATGGATAA
>JAJFMG010000112.1 GCA_021772295.1 Chlamydiota bacterium
AAACAATGCAAATTGTTCATTCGAAACAGGATGGATATCAATACCAAAACTTGGAAGTACAATTTTGTGAGAGGGTCTTTCATCTCTTTGACCTTCATTACTTCCTCTGGAATACTCTCCCCCATTAATAACAATCATTTCAGATTCTATAGGAAGAACATCCTTGATTTCTTTTTCTTTAGGTCTATATGGGGCAACAGTAGATTCAACATGAAAAGATGCTGCCGGGTCTTGCTCATAAATAGGCCTTGCTATTTCTGCTGGCTTGATTTTAGGCTTAGGAGCATTTTCTTTAATCAACCTACTTACTTGCGAAATCATTTCCCGTGATTGCAGATCTGGTTGATTCGAAGTAGCTTCTACCGATTTTAACGCAGGTTTAGTTAATGTGGCAGTTGGAGATTTCGGATAGTGATCTGTCTGAGGCAAGTTCGGATATGGATCCATTCTAGCATCAGATCCTGTAAAGCTTTGCGGCTGTTCAAACGATCCTACATCCCCAGGTTCACTCCATTTTTCTAAACTGTGTTCAATATTTGGAACATATACCTTGGGTGAGACAAGCTCTTCGATGAGTTGCGTCAAAGACATCGGTCTTTTTGAGGGATTAGGTTGCATACATTTATAAATCAACATATCCCAATTCAATCTATAATCTGGCACATATTTGGAAGGAAGAGGGAAAAAGCCTTCTGGAAAACAACGCATAATTAAAAAGTATGCAAGTACGCCAAAGGCGTAACTATCAGATGCATTTGCAACTCCATTTTCTCGATAAATTTTTTGCTCGGGTGCCAAAAAAGCATAGTTTTGTAAAAAGGAAATATGAAGCTTGGTAAGTTTGCTATGATTTACATCCCCTGTCAAAAATCTATCTTGCAATGAAGATCCCACATTGATTGAAAGAACATCACCAAGTGTCTGATACATTTTGGTGAGTAAAGCTCCCTCACCAAGGATTTTAGATAAACCAAAATCAGAGAGGTATACATGAATACCTCTTTGACCTTTTCCCACTAAAATATTATTAAGTTTGAGGCCTCGATGGGAAATTGGCACACCATCAATTTGCTGTTTATGAGCATAAGATAAAGCAGATGCTACTTGCGTTAAAATCTCTAGAATTTCATTTTCAGACAAACTCTTTTTATTTCGTGTGAGATATTGCGCAAGATTTGTCATTTCATCGCAAGGGTCCAAAATACAATCAGATACCAAAAAATAGTATCCATCAAAATGGGATACGTTATGAACTTTGACAATATGAGGGTGATCCAGTTTTGCGTATTCTGAAATTTGTTTTTCAAACCTTGTAATAAAGTTTTTATCTGAAGAAAATTCTTCAGGAAATACTTTAAGGATAAATTTCTTCTTTAAGTATCTATGCTCTGCAACATACGCAGTTCCAAGTGATCCCTTTCCTATTTGACTTATAATTTCATAATCGCCGAGCTTTTCCATATTGTCCCTTATAGGGGTTAAGAATCTAAATTTGTCGTTTTATAAAATTGCATGTTAATAATCAACCAATCAAAAAGTTAGATGAGTCCTAGTGCTTTCATAAAGTACCAAGCGAGAAAAAGCACAACTGCGCTCACTCCCATCCAAATTAGATTAGGAAGCCATTTTACACCGCCCCCTAAGCTGCCACGCATCTCTAAGGTACCAAGGCCATATTCGAAATCATATTTTTGATTGGGTATCTTAAAAGCAAGAGGATGCTCTCGCATCATCTTATCAATATCAAGTCCTAAAAAAGAGGCATATTGTCTAATAAAACCTTGGACATATACAGAAGACAACACTTTATCAACCTGCCCACATTCAATCGCTTCTAGATAATTTGCTCGAATCGAAGTGGAGATTTCAATCTCTTTTAACGAGAGATTCATTTCTTCTCTTTTGCCCTTAAAAACAAGCCCGATTTTTTTGATATCTTCATTCATACATTTTCCCTATAACCCCTCATTTGGAATCTATTTTCCAATGCATATTTAAAATGCTCTACACCGAGCACAAAAATCTACAACTATAACTTCCACAGACTAACAAGTTACTTCTAAATCTTCAATTGATTCTTTTCATCAAATTTAGATACTCACAAAGACAAAAATTCTCGATTTTTGGCTTGATATAAAATTTCGATATGGTAAAAGAGTAGTAGTAAATAAGAATTTATAGGCAGCTGCTTGCTTATTTTAAACAATAGAATTTAACAACTATAGATAAGAACATGCAACCTTCCGTATTCGTAACCAATATTGATATAAACCTTGCTAGCACTCTAAGAGCAGACCTCGCTGAAAAAGGATTTTTACTTTCCATACCAACCCATACTATTTTCCAAGCAAAGAAAGCAGGAATAGTTGTTACCCTTTATAAAACGGGTAAACTTACTGTTGCTGGAAAAGACAAGCATGAATTTATTACTTATTACTTAGAGCCAAAAGTTCTCAAAGACTTTTCCTATTCTTATCCTAATGCAGATATCGATATGTCACCTCGCATTGGAGTAGATGAAGCCGGAAAAGGAGACTTTTTTGGACCATTATGCATCGCTGCACTCTATGCCGATCATAAAGGCATTGAAACCCTCCTTGAAATAGGAGTCAAAGACAGTAAAGTATTCGCAGATCGAAAAATCCTTATCATGGCAAAAAAAATTAGAGCTGCCATTCCTGAGCACAAAATTATTCGCATCTACCCTCAAAAATATAATGAACTTTACGAGAAGTTTAACAACTTAAATACCATGCTTGCTTGGGGACATGCCACAGCAATAGAATCTTTACATAAAGAAACATCATGCCACAATGTTATTATTGATCAATTTGCTGCAGAAAATGTAGTAGCTGATGCCCTTAAAAACAAAAATCTCAATTTGAATCTAACCCAGCGTCATAAAGCTGAGGAAGATGTTATTGTAGCTGGAGCATCTATACTTGCAAGAGAAGCATTTTTACTTGGACTTGATAGTCTGGGAAAAAAATATCAATTTAATCTCCCCAAAGGAGCATCTAACGAGGTTGTCAAAACAGGAAGGGCTTTGATTTCTATTGAGGGTCAGGGTGTTCTTAAAGACGTTGCAAAATTACATTTTAAAACCGCTGAAATGATTCTTAAGTACTAATGCTCATTTCATTAAAACTTTCCCACCTAGCTCTTATCGATAAAGCATCGATTTTTTTTGATCAGGGATTCAACGTTTTATCTGGAGAAACAGGTGCTGGAAAAACGATTCTTATTGAAGCTCTCCAGCTTTGTCTTGGACAAAGAGCTGATGAAAACGTCATTCAAAAAAATCAAACTTGCGCTCAAGTAGAAGCTCTTTTTGATATTGAGTCTAACCCTCAAATAGAAAATATTTTGGCAGAATATGCAATCCCTTTTGAAAAAAATGAATATCTCATTATTAAACGAGAAATCAACAAAGAGAAAAAGAATCGAGCCTTTGTAAATGCGGTAAATGTCCCAAGTTCTTTTTTACAAAAAATTGGAACTCATCTTGTTAAAATTGTATCCCAAAAAAAATCGCATGAAATTCTTTCAACTGATTTTCAAAGAGATCTTTTAGATTTATTTGGAAATCTGCAACACGATAAACAATCAATCTCTGATCTATACTTTTCAATCAAAGACAAGGAAAAAAAACTATTTCTTAAACTGCAAGACAAAGAAAAGAAAGACTCTACTTTGGATACATTGCGCTATCAACTTGAAGAACTTGATGAGGTGCAATTTGATAAAGAGTTAGAGTATACAAGTGAGCAGGAAATGGCTCTCTCATTTCATCGTATTCACAAGGCTCTCCATGAAATCCTCATGCTCTGTGAAGATGAGCATCGCTCCCCTACCTCTCAAATCAACTTACTTTTACAAAAAACAAATACAATTAGCTCATTTGACCCAAAACTTAAAATAGCTTCAGATCAAATCATTGAAGCCTCTCATCTTCTTGATGAGGCTATAGACTCTCTGTCTAGATATTTACATTCGATGCATTTTGATCCAGCTAGAATGGAATTTTTAGAAAATGAACTTTCTAAAATTTTCCACCTCAAGAAGAAATTCAATCTAGAGTCTGAAGAGTTACAAACACTCTTTCAAAAAATTGCCTCAAAAATAGATGAGCTCGAATCTATCGAAGAATCTTTAGAGCAGGATCAAAATGAATTTTTAATTCTCAATAAGGAGTTTGAAAAGCTCTGCTTGGAGCTTAGAGAAAAGCGCAAAGAAACTGCGATTCAACTTGAAAGACAAGTTTCCTCACATCTTTCTATGCTAAATATGGCTCATGCCAAATTCCAAGTGCAATTTTCAGAGCAAATATCATCAAATGGTATGGATAAAGTCGAATTTTTTCTCTCTAGTAATAAGGGCTCCACTTTCCTTCCCTTAAAAGAGTGCGCAAGTGGCGGAGAAATAGCAAGATGCCTTCTTGCAATTTCTCTACTCATGTCAGAAAAAACGCAAGTGTGCACTACAATCTTTGATGAAATAGATGCTAATATTGGAGGAGAGACTGCAAGCACCATTGGTAAGATGCTACAAAACCTTGGAAAAAATCGACAAGTATTTGCCATTACTCATTTTCCACAAGTAGCATGTGAAGCTGATTACCATCTTAAAGTATCTAAAACAACTGAAAGCGATATTACAAAAACAACAATTGATCTTCTCGACCCAAGCCAAAGAAAGAGCGAACTCATCCGGATGCTTGGAGGTGATGAGAAAAGGTTTATTACTACATCTCTTGGGT
>JAJFMG010000113.1 GCA_021772295.1 Chlamydiota bacterium
AACAGCCTCAATTACCTTTTTAGAGGAAATAGCACTTGGAAGGGGTTGCTGAACTAAGATTCCATCAATGTTTGTAGATTGATTGAGGCGATTGATATGGCCAAGCAATTCCTTCTCTGAAACATTACTATCTAGTTTGATTGTTTCAGAAAAAAAACCGACTTCTTCGCATCGCTTTTTTTTCATGCGAACATAGGCCATTGAACCTTCATCTTCCCCGATTAGGATAAAGGCAACACCCGGTTTTCTTCCCTGGATTTGAGCGGTTTTTTCCTTAAGCTCTGCATATATCGATTGGGATGTTTTTTTCCCATCAAGTATTTTATTCATTAGGTACTGTATCCTCTCGAAGGTGGGTAAGGAGTTGCTCATGTAGAGCCGTATTCGTTGCAACAATGGGAGTTTCAATCAGTTTTTCGATTGGATCTCCATTAAAATTGGTTATTTTTCCACCCGCTTCCTCGAGAATGATTTTTCCCGCAGCGTAATCCCATGGAGACAAAGAAACTTCAAAAAAACCATCGAAGCGTCCTGTTGCTAAATAGGCTAAATCGAGAGTTGCAGAGCCTATTCTTCTCATCGGAATTCCCATTTTGATCATATGAGAAAAATGCTCTATGCAATGAAGCGGATTCTCATGAGCATTGTAGGGAAAACCTGTTGCTAAGAAGGCTTTATCAAGAATTTTATTGGGTGATACATGTAGTTTTTTTCCATTTAAATGGGCTCCATGTCCTTTTTCACCAATGAAAAGCTCATTTAAGAGGGGATGATAGATGACACCTGCTAAGACTTGAGATTTATACGTTGCTGCTATACTTACAGCAAACATTGGGATATTATGAGCAAAATTCACCGTGCCATCTAGAGGGTCAATAACCCACAATATGGAATCTTTATCTTGTTTTTCTAATCCACTCTCTTCCGCTAAAAAAGAATGCTCTGGAAAATGAGATTTGATTTGCTTAATAATAAGCTCTTCACAAGCTCTATCATATTCAGTAACAAGGTTATGACGACCATCTTTTAGATCCACAGAGTGGGTCTTTCCAAAACCTTTCTTAAGGAGTTCTCCTGCATTGAGAGCTGCAAGTGTTGCTACATTCGTAAGTCGAGATAGTAATACATTGGGGATTCCAAAATCAGAGCTCATGGTTTATTTCCTTTTCTTTTCTAGATAAACGGTATTTTAGAGATTTTACCCATTTATGGCATAACATAAAGGAATTATATACAATTTTTGGTAAACACAGCCATAAAAAACCATAGATTCCATCGAGTATTGGCATGAAAATATATTCAATGATGCTTGTCTTCATAGAAAGGTGCATTGGCGACTTCAGGTGAAAAAAAACCGAGAATAGGAGGGATGAAATAATGGAAAAAAGAGTTACATTCAGAAAAATTCCCATTTTCTTTTCCATAGAAAAGTGGCACTTTTTACGATAGAGAACACTTGTTGTTACTATCGCGCTTAAAATATATATCCCAAAGACATGAGAAGAGGATAGCTCAAGTATAAGCGCAGAAAAAAAAGTAATCCAAAGGGATCTAATGAATGAGCACTTAGAGATGATATATATAATCAAAGGAGCAAAAAACATAAGTTTCCAAGTTGGAAAAAATAGTGTTCCCAGCAGAAATAAGAGATAGGTATATCCGAAGTAGAGTAATGCTTGTTTTCGAGTCATAGTACGCTTTGAGATAGTAGCTTTTGATGCCACCTTAATGCACTTTGAATAATTTTCTCTAGTGAAGAGTTACAAGGGCTCCAATCTAATATTTGTTTTGTTTTTTGCATATCAGCAATCAAGGTAGATGGATCTGCAAGAGATGGATTCATAATCTTTGTTTTGACACTTAGCTTTGCATGTTGTTCAATCGCTTGGATAACTTGCAATAAAGAATGTCCTTTACCAGATCCAATATTTAAAGTTTGAGAAGGTTTTTTTTGAAGTAAATGTTTGGTAGATAATACGCATGCGTTGGAGATATCTTCGATATGTACATAATCTCGTATAGGACTTCTATCTTTAGTTGCAAACCTGTTTCCAAAAATGGGAAGTGTAAATGATGGATCTAAAGCTGCCCGTATCGCTAATGGAATAAGATGTGTTTCCCGTTTCCTTTGCTCTCCAATTTCTGCGTCTTGGTCTGAACCTGCTGCATTGAAAATGCGAAGATTCATATAAGGAAAGTCATATGCCTTGTGTATTTCTTGTAAAATCTCTTCAATATAGAGCTTGGATTTCCCATAGGGGGTAATTGGATTTGTAGGATCTGATTCTTTAATGTGGTGGTGAGATTTTTCCCCATATACAGAGCAAGAGCTTGCGAAGATTAAATTTTTGATACCAGCTTTTTGCATTGCACAAAAAAGTGTAATGCTTCCAGAAACATTGGTTTGGAAGCATTTTCCAGGTTCTTGCATTGATTCTCTAATAAGTGCATAGGCAGCAAGATGGATAACAGCAACTGGTTTATGCTTTTCTAACACTGATATGAGTTTTTTTTCATCCGTGAGATCTCCCTGGATTAATGGCCCCCACTTTGCAAACCCTTTATAGCTTGTTAATAAGTTATCATAGGAAATTGGTTCAAAACCACATCGAGATAACTTCTTAGCCACATGAGATCCAATAAAACCACATCCACCAGTTATTAGTACTTTTTGGCTCATATTCAATATGCGCCATTAGCTTGAAAGATGCAAAAGCACGTCTTCCAAATAATTTTAAGATCGGAGAAAAAGCCACTTCTTTTTATATATGATTCTTCCATATGAATTCTTTGTGAGAGTGTTAGGTTCGATCTTCCAGATACTTGCCAGATCCCTGTAATACCAGGTTTTACAGATAAGATAGTTTCGGTTTTAGGTCCGAGCATGAGCTTTATTTGGATTGGAAATTCTTCCTTTTTTCCAAGAAGAACAAAAGGTCTTGGCCCAACGACACTCAAATCTCCTGTAAGGACATTTAAAAATTGAGGAAGTTCATCGAGAGATAGTCTGCGAAGAATTTTTCCAAAGGGTGTAATGCGAGGGTCATGTTTCAACTTTTGAAACGTTTCCCATTCCTTTTTATACAAAGCATTTTGCTTTAAAAGTTTTTCTAAACGTTTCTCGCTATTTGAATACATCGTTCTAAATTTAAGAAGGTGGATCATTTTGAAATTTTTCCCAAGCCTTGTGCTTACATAAAATATGGGCCCCTTCGAAGATAATTTAATGCTTAGAATAATTAAAAGAAGAAGGGGGGAAGTAACTAGGATTGCAAATATACTAAAGGTAATATCGAAAATTCGTTTTCCCACTGGAAAGTCTCAATGTTTTTTAGTTTCTAATGCTACAATGTAAGAGCCTTCTTCATCAAAAGAAATGTCGAAGATGTTAAAAATTTCATCGGAAGTAGTTTTTATTTTTTTGAGCTTTTCAATAGCTAAAGAGGTGAGCTTTTCAATATGATTGTTAGCAGCTTCCTTTGAAAGGACCGTCAATATCGAAGGTTTTTTGTTTTTTAGATCGGAAAACTTCGGCTTGTCAGTAAGGGTTTCTGAAATATCTAAGAGATCATCTTTAATTTGGAAGGCAGTACCAAGCAGAGAACCGATGTCTTCAAGAGAGTCAATGATCTCAAGAGACTTGTGAGCAATGGCTGCACCAAACATAAAAGCTGCGCTAATAAGTGCCGCTGTTTTTTTCTTATGAAGTGCAAGGATTACATTTAAATCAGGAGATAGTCCTGAGTTTTGTAAATCAAGCGCTTGCCCACCAACCATGCCTTCAGTACCGGCTTTATTTGCTAGGATTTGAATAAGGGTTAATTTAGTCTCAGAGCTTAAGTTCTCTATTTGAGAAAGGATTTCAAAGGCCCTCGCTTGCAAAAAATCTCCAACAAGAATTGCAATGCCTTCACCGTATACTTTATGCAAAGAGGGTTTTCCTCTTCGCATATCATCATCATCCATTGCAGGAAGATCATCATGTATTAGAGAGTAAGTATGAATGTATTCAAGTGCGCAAGCCGCATCCAGACATTTCTCAATTTCTATCCCATAAGCTTTTCCAATTCCAATTACAATGCGCGCTCGGATTCGCTTACCAGGCAGTTGCATGGTATATTTGCAGGCCTCTTCAAAATTTGGATTGTCAAAAGATCCAGCAAGCTCTAACATCCTTTTATCGATTACTTCGATAAGATTTCCAACGCAATATACAGAGAGATTACTTTTTAACTCTTGCATTTGAATGTTCCTTTAAAGATTGTAGAATTTGAGTAGGATTTTTTTTGTTCTGCAGACCAATTCCAAAGTATGTAAAACCAATTTTTTCCATTTCACATGCACTATATTGGTTGCGGCCATCAAAGAAAACTTTTCCCTGCATCGATTGCAATATTTTTTTCATGTCAGCAAATCGAAATTGCTTCCAATCTGTTACAAGTATAATAGCATGCGCACCTTGCGCTGCTTCATACTCAGATGAACAATAGATTACTTTTTCATGTTGGACTTGCCTTTTTACATGACTCATTGCAATGGGATCATAAAGAGAGAGTTCAAATTTTGGATCGTCTAATAGATCTTTTATAAGCACAAGAGATGGGGCTTCTCTGATATCATCTGTTTCTGGTTTGAAGCTAAGTCCCCAAATTGCGATTTTAATGCGATTCTCAAAGCTCGATTCAAAATATTTTTTTACTTTTGTGCCCATAATTTTTTTCTGTTTGGCATTTGTTTCTAAAGCGCCAGATAAAATAGGCATCTCTATTTTGTTTTGGGTAGCAAAAGCAATCAGCGCTGATACGTCTTTCGGAAAACATGATCCACCAAAACCCATTCCAGCATATAAAAAATCGGGGCCGATTCTTTGGTCTGACCCGATGCCAAGACGAATATCATTGATATTTGCGTTAACTTTTTCACATAAGTTTGCCATTTCATTCATAAAAGAAATGCGCGTTGCAAGCATTGCATTTGAAGCGTATTTAGTAAGTTCTGCAGAGGCAATATCCATAAATAACATTCTGTTATTTTTGATATTGAAAGAGGCGTAAATCTCTTTCATAACTTGCCTTGCCCGTGTATTTTCAACGCCAATTACAATTCGATCTGGTTTCATGCAATCTTCGATTGCAGATCCTTCCTTTAAAAACTCAGGGTTAGATACAACAGAAAAAGAAATGTTTTTGCAAAGCGTAGAAAGTTCATTTTCAATAATAGATTTAATTTGGGCAGCTGTTCCAACAGGAGATGTAGATTTATTGATTATGATCAAATCACCTGTCATTGATTTAGCAATTGATTTAGCAGCCATTTCCACATATTGCAAATCACATGAGCCGTCTTCTTGCTCAGGGGTTGGTACACAGATAAAACAGGCATTTGTTGTAGCTAGCGCTTTGTCGTAATCTGCTATAAATCGAAGTCTTTTTTTGTTATTTACAAGCATTTCTTGAAGACCCTTTTCATAGATAGGCAGGATCCCATTTTGTAGATTTTCAATCTTTTGTGTATCGATATCTAAACACGTTACGTTGTGTCCCATTTCAGCAAAACATACGCCTGTGACAAGGCCGACGTAGCCAACTCCAATAATTGTGATGTTCATATTTTATACTACTGTCTCAAGGGCTTTGTTTCTAAGTTCTAAGTGTCTGTTGCATAGCTTCGCTAAACGAGTGTCATGCGTTACAATAACAAGGGCTTTATTAAACTCTTTACAGGCATGAAGAAGCAAGGAAGAAATGATGTTGGAGTTATCTTCATCCAAATTGCCGGTCGGCTCATCAGCAAGTAAAAGGTCTGGGCCATTGCAAAGGGCTCTCGCAATAGCTATTCGCTGCTTTTCACCACCCGATAAATTTTTAATAGAAGCGTTTTTTTTATCGATCATATTTACGCGCGTTAGAAGCCCCATTGCTCTTTGATATGCCTTCGAATTTGGCGAAACTTTTTCCCTTTTAATGATTGCTGGCATTAGCACATTTTCAAGTACATTGTAATCTTCTAGAAGATGAAATCCCTGGAAGACAAAGCCAATATGATCATTTCTAATGAGATCTTGGCATGTTTCATGAATATTTTTATCCAGTATGAACACCTCTCCAGCATCGGGAGTTTCAAGACCTGCAAGAATATGTAGTAGAGTGCTTTTACCAACACCTGATGGACCAGTAATAGCAACAGATTCACCAGGGGGTACAGCAAAAGAAAGGTTTTCAAAAAGGGTTTTTTCGAAGGATTTTGTAAGAGACCTTACCTGTAAAATAGCTTTTTCCACTTAACCTCCCTTCAGAGTAATCGAGGGTTTGATTTTGGCGGCCTTAATTGCTGGAATAAGGCCGGCAAGTAGTGATAAAACAGGTGTAGCGCTTATAATAAAAATGAGAGC
The DNA here is from genome assembly GCA_021772295.1 of Chlamydiota bacterium. GTDB lineage: Bacteria > Chlamydiota > Chlamydiia > Chlamydiales > Simkaniaceae > JAJFMG01. The sequence continues at coordinate 6,392 of JAJFMG010000113.1, forward strand.
GCTTTTAGATAACTCACTAGGAAGTTGCTTACCATAGAATGCTTCATTAAAAGCGTTATGGCCTTGAAGATAGCTTAAAAACTGCGCAATTGAGTCTATGTTTTTAAGGGTAAGATAAGCACAAGTAGTACCAATTACAGTGCTAAGCACACCCATTATCACGCCGCAAAGGGCGAAGATGATCGCAATACTTTTTGTCGATGCCCCCATAGAGCGAAGAACTCCGATTTCTTTTTTCTTATTCGTTACAAGAAGCACAAGAAGTGAAATGATATTGGAGCATGCTACAAGCAAGATAATGGCTCCAATCATTGTAAAAAGGTACTTGTCACTTTGAAATTGCTGGATGAGATCTTTTGCAAAGTCATATTCATAGAAAGAGCTAACTGTAAAGTATTCACTAATACCCTGCTCTTCAAAAAGAGTTTGGAGTTTTTGTTTGACCTGTTTAGCATCCTTAATGCTCGGAAACCATACATGGATGCCGCTTGTAAGTGTTGAATCAAGCATCGGAGAGGAAGACGCTGTGTTTAAGTGATGAGTCAATTCTTTTGAAGCAAGTACGCATTTTGCTCCAATTGCCATTACACCTGGATCATAAAATCCTGCTATGTAGAAGTTAAGTTTTTGCTCCTGGTAGGAAGAGACATTTGCAGAGCCGTATGAAAAGTAACCTATATCTCCAATTCGCATCCCATTTTTGATGTAATTTTTTGGTAGAATTACACCTGGGAGTCCATTTTTACTTGGAATTTGATAGTTTGTGTCCTTAACTTCGTATGCCCATAGTGGTGAAATGTCTGGATCTTTTTCAAATGACGTTATGATATTTGCACGAGAAATCTCAATGTCTTGTAAGGGCAAATTCACAGTAAATGTTTTTCCCTGAATACGTATTTCTGCATCTAATAGGAGGCCCTGATCAACATCTACTTTTCCCATTTTTTCAATGAAAATAGATTCGTTTAGAAAAATAGGAGTGTTGTTGTAGGTTTTCTCATCAAAATAGAATCCATTATCAAGTGTAATAATAGATGTTTTAAGATTATTTAGAGCACTTGTTGCTGTGAAATAGGTAATGGTTCCATCTACATAGTTTGGTGTAACTGCAATTTTTGTTCCATTTGGAAGTTGTGATAACAGCTTGGTTAGGTTGGCTCTGTTAACAGATACTTGTTTGAGGTTCAGATGAGTAAATAGAGAGGTTAGTGTCTCTTCGTCATATGTATGTAGCGTTGCTAAATAGAGGATTTGATTTAGATCCTCTATGGCAGGCTTTTCTACCAGATCAAATAAATAAGAAGAGTTCTCAGATAATGAATTTACATAAGTAACCTGCGTCACAAAATAGGGATTTCCATATTTTGGTTGTACCTGCAACTTCATTAAAGCGCCCGATATTTCATAATCTGAGGCTAATATACTTGGGTAGTTACTTTTTAAGGAGTTCACACTTCCAAATACTGTTTTAATGAGATCTCGATCTATGGTTTTTGTTGGAAAATGTGAAGGAAGCTCCATATCCATTTCAGGATCGTATGGATCAAAAGAATCAGATATTAATTTTTCAGAGATAGTTTTATGCGTGTAGTTTGATTTTTCGGATATTGAATCAATTTGATAGTAATAGGAAGAGTAGTACTTATTCGTTGGAACAATTTTAACTGGAGCATTTAGGGATGTAAGTTTTCCAAGCCAATTTTTTTCAATGCCATCAGTTACTGATAAAAAAAGTAAAAGCAGCCAAACTACAAGAGATATGACAAATACCGACATAATAGCGATAAGTGACATCGAAAGCTGCTTTTTTCGAGGGACTAAGTATTTTTTTGCTATTATAAGCTCAAAGAAGGCCATGGATAAAACTATCCATATTACTTAGCTTCTTTGAAAATAACGTGCTTTCTTAGTTTTTTATCATATTTTTTTAGCTCAATACGATCAGGAGTATTTCGCTTGTTTTTCTTTGTCCAGTAAGTCTCTGAGCTTTCAGTACTTTTCAGTTTGATAATCTCTCTTGCGCCCTTTTTTGCCATAGCAAAGAATCCTTTGAAAATTTGTGTATGTTAGGATGAATATTTTAAAGAAAACCCTCTTATAAAAACAAGTCTTTTGAAAGAGGTTTTCTTGGAAATGGTTGCATTTCCAAGGAATCACCCTTGTTCTTTTCTAAAAAGATATGATAACCAAGACCTGCAATCATGGCTCCATTATCTAAACAAAGCTCTCCTTTGGGAAAAAACAACGGGATATCACTTTCGATATTTTCACGAAGACGTGTTTGTAAAAAATTATTTTTACAAACTCCTCCACCTAGATAGATGGCTTTACCCGCTATAAGCATTAGGGCTTTTTTTGCTTTATCTACAATATCTGAAATAGCAGCTCTTTGAAAACTTGCTGCAATATTTTTTTTGACATCTATAGAAAGAGGTTTTTCTTTTTCGCAGGCGTAAAGCACACTTGTTTTTAGGCCACTGAAAGAAAAATGCAGCGGCTTGCCTTTCACAAAGCCTCCTTTAAAAGAATATCTGCTTGGATCTCCATCCAATGCTAATTTTTCAATTTCAGGTCCACCTGGATAGTGGAGATCTAGCATTCTTGCTACTTTATCAAAAGCCTCTCCAATGGCATCATCTACTGTGGTACTAATAAGTTCATACTTTCGATGGTTTTTAATATGCAGCAAAAACGTATGTCCACCCGAGATTATTATGCCAAGTGCTGGAAAAATCTTGGTTTGTTTCTCCATCATCGATGCATAAAGATGCGCTTCTAGGTGGTTTACTCCAACAAATGGAATACTCAATGCATATGAAAGACTTTTTGCAGCATGGAGACCAACGAGAAGTGATCCTACAAGGCCGGGCCCTTGTGTTGCAGCAATTACATCAATATCTGATAAACTTTTTTTTGCAACAAGTAGAGCTTTTTCTATCAGTGGAAAAATGATATCTAGATGTTTTCTAGACGCAACTTCTGGAAATACACCTCCGAACTCTTGATGGGTGTCAATTTGTGATGCTGTAATCAAAGATAAAATTTTACATCCATTTTCAACAATAGAGATAGATGTTTCATCACAGGAAGATTCAATACCGAGAACAATCATGTTTCATTAGTCCGAAGTTAAGATGTTATTATATCCCATTTAGTAGATTCTTTCGAAGTCTATAAAATAAGTTTACACACTGTAAGGAAATTTTTATGAAATAAATTATAGAGGTTTCTGGTTATACCCATTTGAAGTCAAGGATCGTCCATTCGAATTAGATGCGCTTCCCAGAAAGTTTAGGAAAACTCCGATTCTTCAGTTCCGTTGGGTATAAGTGAAATTTTTAATATATAATTTAGTTTTTGAAGAAAGCTCATGTTGTAGGCATTTGTAAATGACTTGAGTAATATTGGAGCTAAGTTTAAAAAAGGCCTCTTTCAATCTCGAAATGTATTTCAGAATTAAAACGTCGTTTTAATTCTGAAATACATAAATATTCTTTTAAAAATTCGTGGAGGTCAGCTGTAATACTAAAGGTTCTTTGTTATGCATTTATAGAGGAATTACCTTTAAAGTATCTGTTAGGCTTTGGGGAAGGTTTTTTTAAGATTACCAGCCCACTTGTGTTGGTTTTTTTGCTCGCATTTGCTTTAGCGTTGGAGGTAGGTTCCCAGGTTAGTTCTACTTCACTTTGAAATTTATGATTGTTTAGAGAGGTTCTCTCTTCAACTAGTTGATCCCTGGTCGTTTTGGTGTTTTCATCTAATCTATTCATAGCGAATGGTGCTATGATGTTAGTCTTTTCAACTTAAGAATTGTCTTTAAAGTATCTGTTAGGCTTAGGGGAAGGTTTTTTTAAGAATACCATCCCTCTTGTGTTGGTTTTTTCGCTCGCATTTGCTTTAGCGTTGGAGGTAGGTTTCCAGCTTAGTTCTAATTCACTTTGAAATTCATGTTTGTTTAGATCGGCTCTCTCTTCAACTAGCTGAGCCATGCGCGTTTGGTTGATTTGAGCTGAACTACTACTTGATTTTTGGCTATGTTTAGAAGGGCTTCCAATTGTGCGTTCACCTGGCCATATTTCAGCATCCCAATCTGCGCGTTTAGTCCGGGGGACTCCTCTTTGGTAATTCGCTGAAAATTCACTTAAGGTTTGCTTGTGCCTTTCAGCTCTGCTTGCTTCATCTGAAGGTACGGGCTTTGCTGGAGCATCAGATTCGCTTCTTTCTACTTGAACTGTAGGTTCTTGTTGAATAACAGGTTCGCTTGCTTCATCTGAAGGTACGGGCTTTGCTTGAGCATCAGGGTCACTTCTTTCTACTTGAACTGTAGGTTCGCTTGCTTCATCTGAAGGTACGGGCTTTGCTTGAGCATCAGGTTCGCTTCTTTCTACTTGAACTGTAGGTTCGCTTGCTTCATCTGAAGGTACGGGCTTTGCTTGAGCACCTGGTTCTTTTCTTTCTGGTTGAACTGTAGGTTGTTGTTGAATAACAGGTTCACTTGGTGTATTTACAGCTTGAGCTACGTGAGTTTGTTTTATTGTAGATCCTTGATTTGTATCTTTATTAGTATCATGTGAATTTTTACAAAAAAGAGTATTATAAATGTATCTAAAGAAATTTTTAAAAGCACTTTGAATGGATTCGATAAAAGATGTGAAGGAAGATGATGAACTTTCTGGAGTTATTGAGCTTTGACACTTATCCAATGTTGCATCAGCATTCGGTCTTGTTAGACTAGCCTCCGGTGCTGTTACAGAAGTATCAGTATGTATTGGTCTTGCAGTTAAAGGAGTAGTCATTTAGTACCTCTTAATGTTATTTCCTGTAAAAAGAATAACATTAAAGTGTGAAAAAAAACATGTTTTTTTCAACTAAATTAATTTTTATAATTAAATTCGGATAAGTTTATTAGTGAGTAAATTCTTTGATTAACTAAAAGTCTCATGTTATTATAAGGGCATGAAGCCACATATAAAAAATTAGCTGGGTAAAGCACTTACGAAAGCGCTTGTCTAGGAGAAGCTTCATTTATCTAGTAAGAATTGAGAGGCACCTTTATCCATAATCCATTTGGTGTGATTAGATACGCTTGCAACTGAGCAAATAGGGTATATTTCTTTTTTGATAAATATTTTCTCTATCATGGAAGCTTTGTTATCACCTATAACGTAGATGGTGACATTTTTAGCTCTATGGAATGCATTGAAAGTCATTGTCATCCGACTTGTATTTTTTTGAGGCACGTAGTTTGCAATAACTAGACTTATTTTATCATGTAGCCCCTCTGTATTTGGAAAGAGAGATGCCGTATGTCCATCATCCCCCATACCTAGCATGATCAAATCAAAAGATCCATCTGGTAATGCATGAAGTATTTTCTCTTCGTAAGCTTTTGCATTTGTTGCAATTTCTTCTTCAGCAATCATTCTATGAATATGCTCTGGTTTAATAGGCAAGTTTTTTAGACCTGATTCGATAGCAGACTTATAATTGCTATCAGGGTGATTAGGGGGGACTGATCTTTCATCAGACCAAAAAAGATGGACTTTAGACCAATCTAGACTATCTTTATATTTAGATCCGAGTAGTTCGAAAATTGCCTTTGGGGTGGAACCACCAGAAAGAGCTACATAAAAAGCGTTGTGTTCTGCAATAGCTCTCTTGCCGATAGAGATAAAATCGTTTGCGGCGTAGTTAATACTATCTTCTTTACTACCTGGAAAAATGAGGAGGTTATTATCAATTTGTTTTTGTTTCATGAGCAAATATCTTTCGGGTTAAGTTCACAAAGGTATTGTAATAGATCTGTAAAATGAGAACTTGTTCCATTATGACAGATTTCATTTACAAGGGATAATCCTGTTTCCTCTTGGGCGAAAATAAAATGTACAGGAAGTTCACATGTAGTTTCTGTTGTTTTAGTAATAATAACGTGGTGAGGGAGATCTTTTTTTCGGATGAATTCGATTTTTTCGTTAGTACTTGAGGCAATTTCGATACCAATAATTCTACCAGGAGAGAGTCCTTCTAATGCAGAAGGAATTAGTGTAATTGAAAGATCTTTTCCATGATTCTCATAAGAGAATACAAGCGTTTTATCATTTGTAGAAATGTTTTTTAATTTCCAACCAAGACGTGTTGCAAGCCATCCTTGAAGATAAATCGATTGCACTTTGGTATGACATAGGTAGGATGTTTCCATGCAATTGTAGGTGATTTTAATATCAATTGCAGTTTGGAGTGTTTTTAACTTATCTGGTGTATGAAACGTGGATGCGAATAGATCTCTAAAACCTTGTATTCTTGCCCAATTTAGGTCGGCAATATCTGTATGTGATGTTTCTTTATGTTTGAGGGCAATTTCAGAAAAGGAAACTAAATTATCAGAGGCTTCTGAATCATAAATTACGCGCGTTGCAAACTTTTCTAATTTATATGAAATAGGATCTTCTTTGGTAGGATCATCTGCCCAAACAATGTAAATGGGAAGATCAGGTAAGATGTGGGGTAATACGAGGAAGGGGGTTTGCACTTTTTGATCAATTCCGAGATCCATTTCTACAAAATCGCAGACGATTTCGCAGGCTCCTTCTTCAGCTGTTATTACAGATACTGAAGTCTCTAAATGATCTTTTGGTTTCTTCTCATCAATCGAAATAAAAAGAATACGGGACGGAAACTTTTTGATAATTTTTTTGCCCTCATCCCCAGATTCAATCTTTCCATCAAAACCATCGGTTAACAATAAAAAATATCTAGGGGTACCAAACATCCTTAATCCAAGCTCTGAAAGCTTTCTAACCGTTCTAAGAAAAACATGAGGATCGCCCAACTCTATATCTATTTTTAAATCTTCTTTTTTATAATAAAGAGCTTTAAACTTTAGATGAGCTGGTCCACTTAAATTCTCTAAAAACTTCACAAAAGAATGGCTTTTACGAAAACTTTTCATAGTTTCATCTGAAACACAAAGAGAAAATTGGACTCGCTCACTAGAGAGTTTTTGAAAA
>JAJFMG010000114.1 GCA_021772295.1 Chlamydiota bacterium
ATCCACGTTATTATTCCACAAATGTTTCGTGTTGTACTGCCTGCATTAAATAACGAATTCGATTCTTTACTCAAAAGTACATCTATTATTTCGTCAATTGGAATGCTGGAACTTACAAGGATCGGAATGAATTTGGTATCAAGAGAAATGGAACCAGTGCCTATCTATTTATCAATTGCATTATTGTACTTAATTATGTCTGCAGTTCTAAATATTGTGTCAAAAAAAATCGAGAGCAAATTGGCCTATGTTAAAAGTTAAAAATATTTCATTATTGAAAAAAAATGAGAGTAAAACTCTTATTATATTAAATGATATTTCGATTGAACTTCCACGAAATGGGATCACTCTTCTACTAGGAAAAAGCGGCTCTGGTAAAACGTCCCTCCTTCGTTGTATTGCTCAACTAGAAAAGGGATATACTGGAACTATTGTTTGTGATGACGAAGATATAAGCAAATATCCTGCACCTATGCGCTCTCAAAAGCTAGGGTTTGTATCCCAATCCTATGCTCTTTTTCCACACATGGATGTAATTAAAAATTGCGCTCACCCTCTACTTATTACTCACAACAAAAAAGTAGCGTACGATATTGCCGAGAGTATTCTGAATACTTTAGATATGGGAAAATATAAACGATCAAAACCTCATGAGCTTTCTGGTGGTCAACAGCAAAGGGTTGCTATCGCAAGAGCATTATCTCTTGATCCAAACTACTTGCTATTTGATGAGCCAACTTCTGCGCTTGATCCAGAAAACACTAAACTTTTGATTGATATCATTAGAAAACTACGTGCAGCTGGCAAGGGAGTTATTATCGCTAGCCAAGACATGGAGTTTTCAAGAAGGATTCTTGAAAATGCATACTTTTTGGAAAATGGTGAACTGGTAGAAAAGTACACTTCGAGAGATGAAACTCCTAATAAAGAGACAAAGATCAGTGATTTCTTATTTAAAACTTCTACCGAAGAAAAGGGCAGCTTAATTTCTTAAAAGACTTGATTTCGCCCTTAGCTCTTTGAAGCTATGGGCTATTCTACTAAACGCCTACTAACTCCGAATTGTAATTGGCTAGGCTATTAAAAAGTGATTTCTCAATTTTTGCAGATCCAAATGCCCATTGTTTTAAAGGAAAACCCATTACCTGCCTTAACTTTGAAGTTTGAAGTAAATCACTATTTGCTTGATATAGTGGTTGGAATGATTGGTCTTCACTTATCGGATATTTGTTAGAGAAATCCACCATTGCAAAAAGATTTTCAGCCAGGGTCCCCTCTAAATTAACCCCTCTTTTAAGATACTCTCCGCGCTTAATCGCGTAAGCTTGTGTAGCAACAGTCAAGTAAATTGTATTCAAATCGGAAAATAATTTCAGTTGATCAATAAGCCTCATTGCTGCTGTAGCACCATAGCTTACAACATCTTCTGATTCATTAGCGCTTGTAATATTAAATAGCGAAGTGGGCATTCCTAACTGGGACATTTTCTGGGTCACAGCATTTGCTGTATATTGTGTGATCATAAATCCTGACTCAAGACCTATATGCTCTTGATTAGGGACTAAATAATGAGGCAATGAGCCGTTATTGCGGAAGGGGTTCATTGCGTAAGTTAAATGCCTTTCCATGGTCAATGCAATTTTTGCATTATTCATGATAATCGTATCCGCAATAGTCGTCAGATATTCTCCATGGAAGTTCCCTCCAGATAAAACCACCCAATTTTCTCCTTCAAACGGGATAAACCTTTCAGGATTTACATCACTTTTTATCTCGTCACCCTTAAATACCAAAGGATTATCTGTTACAGCAGAAATTTCACAATTAATTTTGTCGTACTGATCAAAAATAGACTCGAACCGAGGACCGAAAATTTGAGGTAAACACCTTATTGAATAATCATTTTGAACACCCAGGCGATCAATAAATGGAGAGTCAGCTAAGGCATCAAGGATAATCTTAGCTACGGTTTTCTGATGAACCTGTCCCCTTGCATTCTGAATATTCTCATAAAAGGCTGCGTCAATCACACCAATGGAGTTTAGAAACAAAACAAGAGAAGAGAGCATATTTTCAAGCTCATGTATTTGCCTCAAGTAGGCAATTCCCATCATCGAAGCCATAAAAGAGGTTCCATTTGTAAGAGCAAGTCCTTCTTTTGCTTTTGGCTCAAACGGCCTAATCCCCTCTTCTTTTAAGGCGTAACTAGCTAATACTGTTTTATTTTTGTAGATTACTTCAACGTCATATCCCTGCATAGCACGACCAAGCCTAGCTAAGAAGGCAAGATCTCCACTTGCCCCTAAAGACCCCGAGCTTGGAATACATGGAATAATACGAGCATTAATCATATCGATTAATGTTTGTAACCCTTCTACTGTAAAAGCAGAATTCCCGTTAGACAAAGAGTTTGCTCGAACTACCATTGCCCCTAGGGTCACCTCTTGGGGTAAATCGGGGCCTATTCCAGCATCGTGACTCTGCAGAATATTATGAGAAAGTTTTGATGCATCTTCTCCACTGACTGCTTTATTTCGTAAGTCCGCAAAGCCAGTGGTTAATCCATAGGCTTTGATATTATTCTTCAGTAGATGATCAATAAATCTCCTAGTGGCACACAAGCGCGTATGCGTTTTTTCTGAAAAACCAACTTTTTTTCCTTCAAAAACAACAGAGTGTAGCTCTTTTAATCCAAACTCTTGATCACTTCCTAGCTCGATATCATACATCTTCAGATCCTTTTTGGCTTACACTGTAGCCTTCAATTAATTCTTTTACGGTATTAAAGTTTTGTTTTTCACCTGATGCTAAGGTCTTTAATTGTAGCTCCTCATCGAATACAATTACAGCATGAGGAAACCCCGTTTTATCAGCAT
>JAJFMG010000115.1 GCA_021772295.1 Chlamydiota bacterium
GCAGAGCTCTTGCAAAACGAGTTACCGAGTCCATCATTAAGATAACAGAGTTTCCTTGCTCTCTAAAGTACTCAGCGATTGCGGTTCCAACGTACGCTGCGTTGAGTCTTAGTTGCGCAGCTTGGTCCGAGGTAGATACAACAATAACAGATCTTGCGAGTCCTTCTTCGCCGAGGTCATTTTCGATAAATTCTCTAACTTCGCGTCCTCTTTCTCCAATTAAAGCAATAACGTTGATATCGGCTTTTGCATTTTTTGCAATCATACCAAGGAGTGTTGACTTACCCCCACCAGCAGCTGCGAAAATACCCATCCGTTGTCCTTTTCCGACAGTAAGAGCGCCATCAATGCATCGAATCCCAACAGATATAGGTTCTTCAATTTTTTTTCGTTTAAGGGGATCAGGTGGAGAGTTTAGAACAGAGATTGTTTCATCTAAGACAAGAGGACCTCTTTCCTTTTCATCGAGGGGTTCCCCGAGTCCGTTGAGTACTCGACCAAGTAAATTTTTTCCAACTTTTATTTGAAGAGGTAATTTCATGGGGATTACCTCTGAAGAGGGGCCAATACCTGACATGTTACCAAGTGGAGATAGGTAGACTTCATCGCTTGTAAATCCAACCACTTCAGCAATAAGGGGAGGGCCTTCTCGCTTAATCATACAGACCTCGCCCATTTTTACTTGGGGAACAACGGCTTTAATCAACATGCCGACAATTTCTGTGATTCTACCATGAACAGTTGTAAGCTCAATGTTTTCAAGCTGGGAGGCAAGTTTGTTGAAATCGGGGCTCATGGAGGGTACTCATTTTGTTATATCTGGATGTTAAATACTTGCTTCACATCATCGACAGCTTTACTAAGTAATACGGAAGAATATTCTAGCTCTTGTTGCGCTTTTGCAAGTTTCACTTGAATAAGAAGCAATTTACCAGGATTTAATGGCTTACCACCTGCGCCAAGAGTAGAGATCATCTTTTGCGCATCCCTCATTCTATTTTGCCCATTGGTTACATAGGATATAAATTTTGCAATAGGGCTCTGACGTGAAATGTTTGGGGTTGTTTCAGGAACTGTTGCGCCCGTATTTTTTGCAACTGTATCTAAAAGGGAACTTGCATCAGAAAGTTTATTTCGAAGAAGGTACTTTTGAGATTGTTTGAGTTTTAGGTTTTTTGTTTGCAATTGATTCTGCAGATCACCAAGAACTCCTGATGTACTTTCCATCTGCGCTTTGACAGAATCCATAGTTGGACCAGGAAGAGCGTTTGCATTTGCAGACGCTAAGTCGTATGGAGACGGCGCCGTTGATCCAGTAGGAACTTGAGATGGATTACCTTCTCCTTGCATATAAGAATCAAAGGATTGATCCGGATTCTTTAGGCGATCTTGATCCCCAATGGGCTGCTCAGGATCTATTTTATCTGGTCCTTTAATATCAGGATTTATTTCCTTAGCCATACGAAAATTCTTTCCTTTATTCTATGCGGTTGGTGGTTTTGGTTTTTTCACAAATTTTTCTACAAATTCTAGAGCTGTGTTCGCAACTTTCTTGACATCTTTATCAGATGTTTTTGAAGTCTCTTCTAAAATTTTTTCACCTTCAGATACCTTGTCTGGTGTCAGACTAAGACAAATACCTAAAAATGTTTTAGCCATTTCATTATTCGGCTCTTTTTCAAGGACTTCGTTAAAAAGCTTGCATGCATGTTTTAGTTCAAGCTTATGAAGATGTAGATAACCAATCCCAATTTTAGGGAAATTACTTTCTTTATCTAAGATGCTTGCTGCGTGGAAGAGTTTGGTCGCAGAATCTTCGTCTGCTTGATTTACAGCGATAAAACCAGCTTCGAGAAGAGTGAAGAAATGGTCTTTGTATTTTTCTTGCATGGACATGTTTTTTTCTCCAACCTATCTTATGATGTTTTTTGGTTTCTAACAGATGTATTAATCATCGAATTTACCTGAGAGATCAAATTTGAAATCGAATCTCCAATTTGTGTTACCTGACTCATTCCAAACTGGAGAAGTAAGAATTTACCCGGTGTTGCAGAGCTGATGTTACTCGCAATATTTCTAACTTGCTTTACAATCTGACTTTGCAAATGGACATATTTCCAGATGAGTGTCGTAAAGGAAAGCGTTGCCCACTGATTTTCTGGATTACTCATAGGAACCTCATTACTTTTGTTTTGTGACTTTTTTAATTACTTTTTGCAAAGCTGCATAACCATGTAAAAGTACGCCGCACTGCTCAAAATTTTCAGAAGCAGTTCCTTCGCGAAGCATTTTTTTCAATTCTTCGGTGCGCTCATTCACTTGCTCAATTAGCACCTTCATTTTTTTAGGATCGTTTTTTAAATCCTTTTCGAGATCAAACTCAAAGGCAGGCTTCTCATTTTTTTCCATACCAAACATTGGCTTTATTCCCCCGTATAGAGTAATACTTTTAGTTTTTAACTTTATTGCTGATTGTATTGAATTTTATATTTTAATCCATCTTTTTCGAGTAAAATCTCATTATTATCTATTTTTGTTATTTTCATACCGTCTAATAAATCACCAACAGATAATATTTTTCCATTAATTACAACGTATTCAGACATGTTTCCAACTTTAGAACTTCCTGTTACTTTGAACTTACTTGAAATATCAATTATGGAAGAATTCGCAGAAGAAAAAATCACAAAGTTTTTAATTGTTCTTATTCCTTGGATATTATTTAAATATGAAACAATTTCTTCGAACTCTTTTTCCTGTTTATCACTAACTCTACCGGCTAAAATGAGCTCACCGTTACTAAGTTGAAAGGTTACATTCACAAATCCTTTATCAATCAGGATACTTTGAATTTCAGCTTGCAACGTATTTTCTACAACAACAGCATTTGTGAGTTTGTCCACAAAAGGAAAATTCACATTTAAGTAATCTGTCAAGTCAGAGGCAAGGTCAATGTTTTGTACGTAGCCTCTTGCTACAAAGTGACCAGGTTTTGGGGCAATAATAGAAACGCCTCGCCAATTGGGATTTTTCATTAGAAGAGCATTCATACTTTCTGATACAAGCTCGTCAATCACAACGTTATCATCAATTTTTGTAAGAAATTTCAAGGAACGTAGCAAATAGGAAAGTTCTTGGTGGTCTACTTCTTTTAATACGTGACCGAGCAGAAACAAACTTCTTGTTTTGTCATTATAGGTATATTCAATGCCTTTGAAATTTTTAAGTGTTTCTTCGATAATCTTATTTGTGTCCTCAGTTGCAAGCTCGACTTTAGTAGAAGAAAAAAGTCCGATGACACCAACTACTCCAATAAAGACTAAAAGACAAATAGCTGCGGCTAAGATGAGATGCTTTTTAGGAATAAGCATTTCTTTCCAGTTTTTCTCTTCTTTTTTTGCAGCTACTTCTTCTTCCCTTTTCTCTTCTTTTTTTTCGAAGCGCTTAGGGGGAGGAGAGATAATCGTTTCTCTTGATTTTTCTTTATCAATAACGAGAATAGATGTTGTTCCAAAAGCAATGAGGTCTTGCGAAGAAATTCCAGAAGATTTTTCAATTTCTTCTCCATTAAGCAGAGTTTTATTACTGCTACCCAGATCTTCTAAACTCAAATTTCCATTTTCATCGCAAATCAGCTTTGCGTGTTTGCGAGAAACACTCAAGTCTTGAAAGACAATATCTGAAACATCTGGGTCTTTTCCAACAATATAGGACTTGTTTTTTTCAATGTGGAATTCAGCGCCTGTATTTGGTCCAGATACTACCTTTGCAATCCATCTTGCATTATGCGTGTCTTCGAAGTGCACACTATCCAAAGATTCCTTTTCTTCAAAAGAGGTGTCTCTTTGATAGTTGGTATTATCTGCAGTAGTCTCTTTAGGATCTTTTGTTGTAAAATGAAAAAAGCTGTTTCCGATTTGAATGGTATCGCCATCTTCTAGAAGAATAGGTTGAAGCGCTGGTTTTCCATTTACATTTGCAGGGTTTGTAGAACTTAAGTTTTCAAGTACAATTCCTTCATCCGTTTGTTTGAAAACGACATGCTTTCGAGATACCATAGGATCTTCAAGCACTTGATAACAAACATCTGGATCGCGACCAATTGTCCATTCATCTTTTTCTTCAAGTCTAATAATTAGGCCTGCAATTGGGCCATCTTCTGCTACTAAAAATCCTGCCATAACCTATAAAATGTTCTCTTGGGTTGCAAATTGAATCACTTCTTCATTCCAATACAGTTGATAGTTTAAAAAGTCTTCAAACTTCTCTTTAAAGGTTTTAAAATTGATCTCACTATTTGTCTGTAAAGAAATCGTGAGGAATTTTTCATCTTGAGTAAGGCCTAAAACGCAGCCGGCGGTGCCTTCCCCAAATAAATTGGCTTTCATCAAATAGATAAAAAGCTCTTCTCTTCTAGTTTCTGGCAAAGCGCATATGTGACTTGATAAATAAAACATGTTTTCTTCATGTATTATTTCAATTTCTAAGCCATCTCTGAGCTTGAGTTTAAATTGCTCGAGGCCGGTTTTTTCCGTTAGAAAACGATCTTCAAACTCACTTTTAAGTTTATCTAATAGATTTTCTAACATCTTTTTTTTGCCAATTAAGTTACAAAATTTGTTTGTAGTTCTTTCTATTTTTTTATTCAAATAAAATATACCAAGTCTTTACTATTCCATGGCTCGGTAGTTTTTTACTCGAATACTAATTGCATCTTTTGGAAACTCTTGTTTCACAAGTTTTTTCAATCTTTTTTTTTCTTTAAAGTTGTTTACATTTCCAACTATTTCAAAGTGATTCTGATTACTTACTTTTGCATAGCAATCTCTAAAATCAATTTCCTTTAAAAAGGTATTGATTTTAGAGAGGATCATTTCATCAACTCGGATGTTTTCAAGCTTCTTAAAAGAAAGGGGAATTCCATGTAACCTTTCATTAAGCGTATGGTATTTACTCCAAGTGGAAATATTACCCACAAGTGTCAAAATTCCCGCTTTTCGATCCCAACTCATTTCTACACTTGGAAAAGAGCTAAGCTCTTTTTCAAACATTTTCATTTCAAGCTCTGTTTGCATGAGTAGCTTTTTCTCAAAAGACACCTTTAGAGAAAATATGGTTATTATAAGAACAGCTATTGCAATTCCAGTTGCCCAAAGCGCCCATTTAGGTATGATAAAATCTCTCCACGGGCTTTGCTTATTTCTAGGAACGCCATCTTCTTTTTCTATAGAAGCCACTTTTTCCTCTTTTAAACTTAAGCGAAAAAAACTACTCCCAATTTGTAGTACATCGCCCTCTAGTAAAAAGCCAACTCCATCAAAGGTAGTTCCATTGATTTTGCTCAAATGGAGCTCTGCTACATTTTTTACCTCTACTTCTTTTTCTCTTAAGGTCAAAACAACGTGGACATCTTCAACAAGAGGATCTTCTTGTAGGTTGCTTCCATTATTTCTTCCGATTGGCAGAGGAACTTTTGCACAAAGAGAAATCACACGACCTTGCAAAGGACCATCTTCACCAATTAATAGAGCGCACATGTTTAGACCTAATGCTCACTTAAGAGAAATGATCATACAGAATTGGATTCTTTCTTTCTATGTGTCCCCTAGAGAGATAAAAGTGAAATAGACACCGATTGAACTCTATAATACTCACAGGTAGATTTGAGAGAGGAGTTCTTTATGAAATATTAATACTTAAGGTGGAAAATCCTATGCTAGGTATTTAAATACATATGGATGATTATTCATTAATTTCACATGAGAAATAGGAGCGTTTGAGAGATGTAGCAGCTCTAGCAAGAGAAAACAGAAAATTGCCGGTTCAGCTGATGGAGCAAATTCTTATTTTTCTATGTGATCATGGGTGGCTTTCTAAAAGGCAGTTATCTGATTTAACTTGGAAAAATACAGATAATTTTACGTTGCGATTTCTTTCAAGGTTGGTTGCGAGTGATCTGCTTATTGTAAGGTTTCTAAATAATCCCACTCATAATGACCAAGCATATGCTACACATACCGCTATTAAAACCTAGTCGCCCAGAATGATCCAATATTTTCTTTTTTCTAGAATTATCTATGTATTCCTGATATAATGGCCTAAAGGGCAGAGCCCAAATAGAGGTTACTGATGGCAGAAGAATTTGAGAAGATATTAGAGTTTTTCTCATTAGATGAGAAAGATAAGCAAGATCACTTAAAAGACGTATTTGACGATACAGTTGCTTATTTTGAGAAGTTTAAATATGTCCTGGAAAATGGCACTCCTGAGGAAAAAAAGGAGATGATGGCCCAAATTGCCACTATGCAAAAAGAGATTAAACAAGAGACTGAAAAGCTTTCTGATGAGACAGGCCTTTCTGAAGAGCAGCTCAATGATGTAGCTCAAGATCCAAGTAACTTTTCTGAGGAGCAGTGGGAGATCATTACAGAGGCAAGGGGTAATATCGAGCACCAGGCAAGCGAGATCAATAAGGTCGTATCCTACCAGAAAGGTGAGTCGCCAAAGACTCCTAAAAAGAAAACAGGTCCCAAAAAAAGAAAAAATTGGATGCCTTCTTAATAGAGGCGCATATTCTTAATTCATTGTTAAACAGGCTCTTACAGGAGCCTGTTTTTTTTATCCAACTTATAATCAGATGTTTGTGAAGTAAATACCAGGTTGAGTCCATGGAGTAAAAAAAATATACTTACATAACTAGCTAATTACAAATGTATTATATATATTAATAATTAAATTACTATAAAATTAAATATTAATTCTGCTATAATGAAAGCGGAAGCTTATATAATTTAATAAAAAGTAAGTAAATTCTAACAAAACAAGATTTCTTAATTATTAATTTTGTTTAAATATTATTTTAATTTGTGTTAAAATAATATTTGTAAGAATGAATGCTTTATTAATAAAAACATAAAAAGGTAAATATATGTCGGGCCCAGTTTCATCAGTATTAGGGTTTGCAATAGCCAAAAACCCAAACCTGAATAATATCAACTATTCCATGATCGTTACGATGCTCATGATCAAGATTGGTATGAACCCGATCCAGGATCAGCTAGTCGATAACGCAAATGTACAGGGATCTCAGTCTACCCTAGAAGGGGATGGTAACTCTATGCAGGCTTTGTTAAATGCAATGATGGCAAATGCGGGAAAATCTGGTCTTTCTAGTAAGTTTTGGAAAGATAATCCTGCAATGCTGAAATCGTTTTACCAGGCATATAATGATGAATTCAACAGTAATCCTGAGAATTCTTCAAGTTTGAAGGCGTATTTACCAGTGAGTGTTACTGAGAAAAATGGAAAAATTATAGTGTCAAGTGGTCAGCAGATTCCTGGAGGTACATCACCAACGAGTACATTAGGAACGTATTTGAATAACCAGTTAAAAGCGCTCGGTCTACCACAGTGGTCAGGTGGACCATTAAGTGATGTGCAGCAATACATTATGAATAAACTGCAGGTCGGTTTAGATAGTTATACTGGAAGTACATCTGCAAGTAGTCTATCTGCCTCAGATTTACAAAATATTTATAACGCATCATCAGATCCTAACTTGACATCGATTGTATCTGTTTATACTGGGATTCAGTCTACTGGGACTGGGTCGACATCAATTGCTACACTTTTAACAAAGACTTGGAGCAATAGTGTTGAAAAATCCTTGGAAAATGATTTCAATTCCTATGCAAAAACATATTATAAAGATATTAATTCAAAAAAGCCAAAAGAAGACTCATTTTTTAGTACCTTCAATAACAGCCTAGGTTCTGCAACTACAAACCTGCAGAATACGACAACTACCATGACAACAACGATTCAGAACTTAAGTTCACAAGAATCAAGTATGGATAGTACAGCGCAAGCGATTATTACAGGAGCTATGCAAGGTGAGAGTTCTATGGTTCAAAACATGGCGCAAGCTGGTTCATAAGGGGGATATATGACAATTTCAAGTGTAACTGGTTCAGCAAATTCTCCTGCAGTTAGAGGCAATGTATTAGCAGGAGCTGCTGTTATGGCAATGATGAGTGTTCTTTCGAGTACATCCCAAAAGGTCATGAAGCAAAAAATTGCTGAAATGGAACAAAACGGTGAGATGAATGGCCTAATTGAAGGGATGGGAGGCGCTGGCATGCAAGGATATAATGGGTATGAGCCAATTATTTCCTATCTTAATTCTATGATGCCGTCTCTTAGTGGACAGGCAAAGGCATTTGCTAAAAATATCTTATCTGAGCTTGATTCGAGTTCTGTCAAAAAAGAGGTCTCTAAGATAAATATTTTGGGAAATATTATCGACAATGATCCTTCAAACAAGCAAGACAAGATCTTAGAGACTCAATTAAATAATGTTGAAACAGAGGTGGGAGCAACAGTCGGACAAGCTCAAAACGTAGCTTACGAGTTTTTAGATAATAGTAAACTCTCACAGCAAGATGAATTAGAGATCGTAAAAAGTGTGCTCAATAATTTAAATAATATCGAAGGGCTCGCAAAAGATCAATGTAGTAATAATATTAATAAGAGGTAATACATGAGTCACACAGAACCTACAAGACCATCAACTGGTAATTTTTTTGAAATCTTAACTAAGGCTTACCAGCACAAGATGAATGCTGACCAAGGTGGAGAAGTTAATTCTGCAAATCAAGTTCAGTTGGCGAATAGTCAGTTAAATAAAACGAATAGTAAATTGCAATCGAACGCTGACCAAGCAAAAAAACTTAATAAAAAAGAGAAGGCGCAATCTAATGAGACTACTAAACATCAAAGACATTTGCTTCACTTTGAAATTGCGCTTGGAGTGCTTGCAGTAGTAGCCGGAGGTATAGCAACGGTTGCAAGTGGTGGAGCAGCCGCCGGCACAGAAGTTGCTGCTGATGCGGTACTTGGGGGAGTAATAGAAGGTGGCGCAGAAGCTGGGGGTGATGCGGCTGTAGCAGAAGCTGGGAGTGATGCGGCTGTAGATGCAACAGGCGACGCTGTTGGTGATGCAGCAGGTAGTGAAACAGGGACAGCAACTACTGCTGCCGCTGGAGAAGATGGAGTATTAGATACTACCGAAGCAGCCGGAAATGAAGTCATGACAGAGGCCTCAGAAGGCGCTGACGAGGCAGCAAAAGAGGGTGAAACTGCAATGCAAAAAGTTTTGCAAAATGCAAAAGCTGTAATGGATAGAGTTGTACCACAACCTGTTCAATCTGCTGCAAAGTATGTAGCAGGTGCTGCGTCAGCAGGACTTCTTATTACGAATACAGTTAACACCATGGCTACTAATAGCAAAACAAACGCAGAGTCAGGTAAAAATGCCTCAGCTCTTGCAGGCTTGAATACAAATACAGAAGTACAATCTAATAACGCACAGGTAGAAACAAATAATGCAAGTCAGCAATTTACAGTTGGGGTTCAAACTCCTATGCAAGCAGATACCGCTGCGGGATCTCAGTTTGCACAAGAAGTACAAATGATTCCACAAATGCTAAGTGTAGGGTAATTTTATGAGTAGTACATCCCTTTCAGCAATTACAGGGCAGCTTAACAAGCTTGTTGGAATAGAGTTTGCTAACGCTTTAACATGTGGGCAAACAACAAGTGTTTTGATGCAGAAATCTGAAAAGATAAATTCTGAAATGTCTGAACAAGCTGATAAGCTCACGAAAAACATGACAAACCAATCAAAGTTGCAAAGTACAGTTGCAATTGTAGCTACTGTTCTTGGGTGTGTGATGATGGGCGCTACAGGTGTTGGAGTAATGGCTGATCCGATAGCAAGTACATTACAGTCATCCCTTGGATTTGATAAAGATGCAGTGATAAATGGAATTCAAAATAATTTTACTAAAGCTGCCTTAGGAATTCAGGCTTTATGCGCAATTGGGGGCATGACTACAAGCTCAATACTTGCACATTCTCAATATAAAACAGCAGGAGAGCAAAAGCAAGTTACGGAGTCAGAGGTAAAGGTTGTAGCTCTTGGAGACGCTTCGAAACCTCTTGTGAAAGCAATGGATGCAGGCATTAAAAATACAACTTCTTTAGCAAGTGCAGCAAATTGCGTAGCTTCAGAAGAAAACAAGCAAAATACATCTTATAATAATAAAAATAGGTAAAAATATGACAAACGGTACACAACTTATTGATGCAGGCCCAAATGCACAAAATTCTCAGGCTGCAATCGCTTTAATAGCAGTAGAGGTGCAGCAGGAATCCAATAAGGTAGAGGGAACATTAGCAAAAAATAGTGCATCAGCAAGTAAAACAGCAATTGTTCAGGAATTTGGCGCAGCAGTTTCTGGATGTGTAGCTGGAACTGCAGTTGCAATTGGTACACTGGGGGATGCTCTAGGGAATGCAGGTCTTGCAGGAGAATCAGCACTCACAGGATTAAAGAACGACTCGGTTAATAAAGAAATTGATGACAACATTACATCGACAAAGTCTGATATTGAAGAGGCAAAAACGAAGTTAGAAGCCTCTCGAAATG
>JAJFMG010000116.1 GCA_021772295.1 Chlamydiota bacterium
CATCTGCAATTTTTTTAAAGCAGATAAACCTTTGAAGCAAAGATTGTTGCGATTCCATTGTGCGTTTTTATTTTAGAGTTAGTGAGTCGGGTCAGCGCAAATGATGCATACGACTCAAACCCTCTTTACTCCATCCAATAACAATAAGGTGTTGCATGTGATGGCCCATTTCGGCAAGTGAAAAAAAATACTGAGTGTCAGCTGGATTTTTCTATTGGATTATCTATATTGTAGATTTTTTGTACGGTTACTAACACCCAGATTCCATTTCTATTTTTCAAATTTTTTCTTGTTCGTAGTAAAAATTTGTGATATAACAGGGTGTAAGGCCTGAGAGTGAGGGATAGATGAGTGAATCGTTTTCGTTTTTACATATGACCAACTTGAGTTATATTGAGAAACTTCATGGACAGTTTTGCACGGATGCATCCAAGCTTGATGATCAGTGGCGGTCATTTTTCCATGGAATGGAGCTTGGAGCGGAGGTCATTGGATCGAAAGAAACATCATCCTCTTTGCAGCCCTTAATTGATGCCTATAGAAGATATGGTCATCTTCTTGCTGATAGCGATCCAATAGCAGATCCAGTAGAGACTTGTGATGAGCTCAATTTGGAAAACTTCAATTTAAATGAGAGTAGTTATCAGTTTCCATTTCTAGAGAGTGAAGAAACTTCGATTCAAGCGATTACAGATCATCTGAAATCAATTTATTGTAATAAGATCGGCTTTGAATATATGCATATCGATTCAAAAGAGCTTATCGACTTTATTAAAGAGCAAATCGAACCTAAACTAGAAATCAAGTTTAATGCAGATGAAAAGCAAGCCATTATCGGCTCTCTTATTAAAGCTGAGAAATTCGAATCCTTTATTCATAGAAAATATCCAGGTCAAAAGAGATTCTCTCTAGAGGGGGGAGAGACACTTATTCCGATGATGAATGCTCTGATTGATGCTTGCGCATCTACCGCTATCGAAGAAGTAATTGTAGGGATGGCCCATAGGGGAAGACTTAGCGTTTTAGCCAATATATTTGGAAAATCCTACTCAAGTATGTTTCAGGAGTTCGAATCAGGGTATATTCCACCGATAGAAAAAGGTTCTGGAGATGTAAAGTATCACAAAGGATACCAATCGAAACGCACTTTAGAGGGTGGCAAAGAGATCTTTTTAGATCTCATTGCCAACCCTTCTCATTTAGAAGCTGTAAATCCGATTGTTGAAGGAAAAGCTCTTGCAAGATCTTGGCTTAAGAAGAAAGATCACTGCATACTCCCTATTTTAATCCATGGAGATGCGGCGGTTGCAGGGCAGGGAATCGTTTATGAAACGCTGCAACTCTCAGCAATAAATGGATATACAACGGGTGGGACAATACACCTTATTATCAATAACCAAGTAGGATTTACAGCAAGTCCCAATCAAGCAAGATCTACTCGGTATGCAACCGATATTGCCAAGGCTTTTAACATTCCGATTTTTCATGTGAATGCTGAAGATCCAGAAAGCTGTGTATGGGTTACAAAACTAGCACTTCTCCTTCGAGAAAAATTCCATATTGATGTCTTTATCGAACTAAACTCTTATCGAAAATATGGTCACAACGAAGGGGATGAGCCGAGCTTTACCCAGCCTGTACTCTACGATCTCATCCGTAAAAAGAAAAAGATTCATGAAATTTATATCGAAAAGCTACTACTTGAAAATGCCTTCACCAAAGATTTTCTAGATAATATGCAAACAGAGTTTGATGCGCTTTTAGAAAGTGAGCAGCAAAAGATTAAAGATGGAGCCTTCAAGCAAATACAAATTGATTCTACGCCAACTATAGAGCAAGAAATAGCTCTTCCATCTCAAATCCTTTCTAAAGAGGATTTGATAACGCAAACAAAATCCTTTTGTACTTTCCCGGAAAATTTTACTCCCCACCCTAAGATCAAACGGATTTTTGAGGAGCGCCTTGAGGTCATTGGTAAAGACCTGAATGAGAAAGTGATTGATTTTGGAATGGCAGAATATCTAGCTTACAGCTCTTTATTAACATCTGGTGTGCCAATTCGGATCTCAGGACAAGATTCTCGCAGAGGAACTTTTTCACATCGTCATGGCGCCATTACTGATCAACAAAGTGGAAAAAGATATTACCCTCTTTCTAATCTTTCTAAAGAGCAAGCGAGTTTTGATGTATTTAACTCTCCCTTATCTGAATATAGCGTATTGGGGTTTGAGTTTGGATATTCGATTGGTAATCCAAATGCTCTTGTCATTTGGGAAGCGCAATATGGAGATTTTGCTAATGGCGCTCAAATTATTATAGATCAGTTTATAGCTTCATCTTCAACAAAATGGGATATGGCAACCTCTCTTACTTTATTTTTGCCCCATGGTTATGAAGGGCAAGGCCCTGAGCACTCGTCTGCAAGGCTTGAGAGATTTTTACAGTTAGCAGCAGATGAGAACATGCGGATTTGCGTTCCAAGCACTCCATCGCAGTTATTTCACCTAATCCGTATGCAAGGTTTACACGAGAATAAAAAACCTCTCATTGTTTTTATGCCCAAGGCAAACTTGCGGCTTAAAGAATCTACCTTTGCTGAATTAGTCAATGGATCTTTCCAACCTGTGATTGAAAATGAAATTTCAGACAAAAAAAAGATCAGACGGATCCTTTTTTGCTCTGGAAAAATCGCTTTTGATCTTCTCTCTCAAAAACAAGAGAGGAAAGCAGAGCATATTGCAATCATAAGATTGGAGCAAATTTATCCCTTTGCAAAAGAAGAAATTCAAGCAAAAATAAAGTCTTATACCGCTGTAACAGAGTGCTTTTGGGTGCAAGAAGAGCACCAGAATATGGGCGCGTATACAAAAGTTTTTCCTGAACTTCGAGAAGTTCTCGATGATAAAATACAACTTCGCTATTGTGGCAGAAAAGAGAGCGCGTCGCCGGCTGCCGGGTCTTCTGCGCTTCATAAACAACAGTTGCAAGAATTTATCGAAAGGGCTTTTTCATGAAGGTTGATATCATCGTTCCAGAAATCGGGGAATCTGTAACAGAGGGAACCATTGCCTCTATCCTCAAGCAATCAGGTGAGTATGTACAAAAAAATGATGAAATCATCGAAATTGAAACGGATAAAGTAAACCAAGTTCTCTATGCGCAAGAAGCAGGTGTTGTTGCCTTTGATGTAGCGGCTGGAACAGTTGTTAAAGTAGGGCAAAAAATTGGTTCTATTGACAGTGATGCTAAAGCTCCAGAAGGGGAAACTCCACCAAAACCAGCAGAGCCTTCGAGTGATATCCCCAAAGAAGTTGATAAAAAGCCTCCTAAAGGAGAGACTCGAGTCTTTGCAGACTCATTTGTCTCTTCTTTGCAAGAAGTGCCAAAAGAACTCTCAGCAGAAACAAAAAAAGAGCAGACTCCCAATCTTCCTAAACAGGATCCTTCTGAAAAATCTCCTGAGAAAACAAAGGAGGCAGGTGTTACTCGAAAAAAGATGAGCTCTCTTCGTAAAATTATCGCTAAACGTCTTGTTGAAGTAAAAAACACAACAGCGATGCTCACAACTTTTAATGAAGTGGATATGAGCGCAATTATGGCAATACGCGCTAAAGAAAAAGAGTCTTTTCCTAAAAAGCATGGCATAAAGCTTGGCTTTATGTCTTTTTTTGTAAAAGCTGCAGTAAACGCATTAAAAGCCTTTCCCGATGTAAACGCTTTTATTGATGGAGATGAAATTGTTTATAATGATACTTATAATCTCGGCATTGCAGTATCTACTGAGAAAGGACTTATGGTGCCTGTACTTCGATCTACAGAAAACATGAGTTTTGCTGATGTGGAAAAAAGTCTTAAAGATTACGCTGAAAAAGCGCGCACCGCCAAATTATCTATAAGTGATCTTAAAGGGGGATCATTTACGATTACAAATGGAGGGGTTTTTGGATCACTTCTTTCAACACCTATTTTAAATCCTCCTCAAAGTGCAATTCTTGGTATGCATGCTATTGTCAAAAGACCAATAGCAATAGATGACAAAGTAGTTATTCGTCCTATGATGTATCTTGCACTTAGTTATGATCACCGCCTTATTGATGGAAAAGAAGCCGTATCCTTTCTTGTTCATATGAAAGAGTCTCTAGAAGATCCTTCTAAACTCCTACTCGACTTTTAAGGAATTTCTCATGCAAGAATATGATCTTATTATAATCGGTTCCGGTCCTGGTGGCTACGTTGCTGCCATTAGAGGCGCTCAGCTAGGGCTCAAGGTTCTCTGTATTGAGAAATACCCAAAACTTGGAGGTACCTGCTTAAATGTAGGCTGCATACCTTCTAAAGCGCTTCTTCATTCTACTGAGATGTTTTCTAAACTAAAACATACAGGTTTAGATAATGGGATTATTTCTAAAGAACTTTCTTTTGATTTCCCTAAGATGATGGAGCGCAAGCAAAAGATTATATCTACTTTTAATATGGGTATTTCTGGGCTTTTTCGTAAAAATAAGGTGGAGACTCTTTTTGGAATAGCTTCCTTTAAAGACAAGAATGCTATTTCTGTTTCCGCTGATGGAAAACAGACCCTCGTAACTGGCAAAAATATCATATTAGCGACCGGATCAAAGCCCTCAGAGCTTCCCTTTTTACCTTTTGATGAAAAAATTGTACTATCTTCAACGGGCGCTCTATCTCTTGCAAAGCCACCTAAAAAGATTATTGTCATTGGAGCTGGAGTGATTGGCGTAGAACTGGGCTCTGTCTATCAAAGACTTGGCTCTGAGGTCATTTTCTTAGAGTTTTTAGATCAGATTTGCAGTCCATTAGACCAAGAGTTGGCTAAAGAGTTCCAGAAGATTTTAGAATCGCAGGGGCTCACCTTTTCTCTTGGGTCTAAGGTAACTGGCGCTAAAGCTACCAAAGATTCTATTCAGATCGATTATGAGATAAATGGCGCCAAGAAAACTATCCAATCTGATGCTACCCTTGTCTGCGTTGGTAGAAAACCAAATACTGCAGAGCTACAACTAGATAAAGTAGGTATTGTTCCTGACAAAAGAGGCTTTATACCTATTAATGATAAGTTTCAGACAAATATCCCTCACATCTATGCTATTGGAGATATCGTAGATGGGCCGATGCTTGCACATAAGGCCTCAGAAGAGGGAACAGCTTGCGTAGAGATCATCTGCTCTCAAAGTTCAAAAATAGAATATTACAATATACCGGGTGTGATTTACACCCATCCAGAAGTTGCAACCACCGGTCTTTCTGAAAAAGAAGCGAACGAGAAGAACATAAAGTATATTGTGGGGAAGTTTCCCTTTAAGGCAAATTCTCGAGCTAAATGCGTAGATGAAGACATAGGTTTTATTAAGATGCTTGCTGAAAAGAAAACAGGTCGCATTATTGGAGTGCATATTATCTCTCAATCAGCCGGAGAGTTAATTCATGAAGGTGTACTTGCTATTAGTTCGAAGTCAACCGCTTCTCAAATTTCTGAGATGTCACATGCTCATCCTACACTTTCTGAAGCTATGAAAGAAGCCGCCCTCTCGATTTCTAAAAAAGCAATCCATATATAAAAAAAACCTACCTAAGCATTGTGCATTAGGTAGGTTTTTGTTTTTAAACTGAAACTGTGCAATTAACTATCAGATTCCTCTGTGTTATTTATTGTATGAAGCAATTTCTGCTTCGATTACAGATTTTATCAAGTTATTTACACAATCTTTAAATGCAGCTGTATCATTTTCTTGAAATACATCTGCCATGTTTACTGAGTGATTAAGACTACCTAAATCTCTAGAATTAAGTGTTGTTTTTTCATCAGATTCTGGAAGATTTTCAATAGCCTCTAGGATTTTCATTTCTAGTTCGTCTTCTTCTGGAAGTATTCTTAATATGATATCTACAAGCACTCTACAATTAGCCTTTTGAGCTACTTCAAGCTTTGTAAGCAAGAAGTGCCTGATCTCGTCTTCGACTTCATACATGTCACCAGATTTTGCAGGGGTTACCTCAATCTGACTTAATTTTGTAGGTACAGTTGGCTCAAGAGTCACATCATTTACCGTGGTAAAGAATGCTATGATTTTATTAAACTCTTCTTCCAGCTTAGCAGCATCCTCAGCACGCTTATGAGCAACCGCTCCCAAGTGTCCTACGAAGTCTGCGTTTTCTAAGATCCTTACTGCAGCGTCGAATCTATCAATGTGGTCCAGAGCCCTTTTACGTCTCTCTACCAGCTCTCGACCACTGATGTTTTTATTTCCAACGGAGAACTTCTCAGCAGAAGCCCTGATGCGAAGATCATCAGTTATATGATCTTGTTCCGCTACAGGAAGCGATCCTAATACACTCGCATATGCAGAGTTAAGTTCCTCAACTTCGGCTCTTACTGCATCAATACCTGCAGCATTCTTCTGGATAAGTGTAAAAGCAGACTCTAATTTACCTTTATCGTTTGCAACTTTACTTTTCTCTTCAAAAGGTTTGAAGTCAGTTGTTCTTTCTGCATTGATTTTTTTCGCAAGGTCATTTGCTCTCTTAACCGCAGCGTTCAAAAGTCTTGAGTCTTTTTTGAAATTTCCTTCAAAATCTTTCACGACTTGAGGTGGAGTAATGCCATGGTGTCTTACAAAGCCATACATTTTTATAGATGCTGATTTGATTTGACCAATATCTGTATAAGTAAGCTTTTTAACTTGCTGATCCATTACAAATCCAGGAACTCGTTTTATGAACGCTTTTGAAAGCGACTCTTCTAATTCCACTTTGAGGTCGTTAATGAGACTTTCATCTTGACTTTCGACTTTTTCAACTTTCTCATTAATTACTGTACTTAAAAAGGTAAGAATTTCATCAAGAGAAGAAATGCCTAGTGTTGATGCATAAGCAAATACTTCATCAGCTACTTTTTCTGCTTGCGTATCAGACTTAATTCTATAAGTTGATGCATTAAGAGCGTCAGTATGGCTGGATTCAGATGTTTTTAAAATTTTTTCTTTAGATAATTTAACTAATTCATTTACTTCCTTTTCGTATCCACTTAGTAGCTTTATTTGCTTATTTTCCAGTGGTTCTGTAGAAAAAAAATCTTTAACAGATTTTACTACATGAAGAACGCTTGTTCCAATACATGAGAGTGAATATGCCACAATAAAGTAAGGCATTCCACCAATTGCACTTCGATTCCAATCGGCAACTGGAAATACTGTTCTACTTTTAAATGACTCTTTTGCTTGGGTTTCTAATGCTTTTTTAGCTGATCCATCCACAACTTGTGTAGCATTTGCTTCAGCATTAGCTACTTTCTCTTCTGGTGAAATTCCTTGACTTACTGATGAGGTCATAATTTACTCCTTAAATACGGATTGTTTTTTTATCTTTCGTTGATAATTATAATTAATTCAGTAATTAATATCAATAATATATTGTTGTTAATAACTACTGTTGTTTTTTATTTCTTTAGATTATTAATTATATAATGTTATTAATAAAAAACAAACAATAATTAGTTAAATTATGAATTAAATTATATTTTAGTAGTAAATAAAATATTAATTATATTTTTTATGTGAAATAATTGAATAAGACTGTCTTAGAGAGAGTGTTTTATAGAAATAAGTGGTATAGAGCTATTCTAATAAGAATAGCTCTATTAAATGAATTAATCATTAATTAATTGTTCTATAAGAGCATTAATCTGGCTAATTATAAGAGGATCAGAAGCTTGTAGTGCTTCATTTGAGCTATCATCCTCTATTTGAGGTATCACAAGCTCTACCACTCTATTATTGAATGATTCCTCATCCAAGGAACCCTCATTAATAAAACCATCGATTAAGGTGGGAAGAGGGATTGAATATAAAGCCATAGTAAGAAAATTTTGTAAAAACATTTCTTCATTTATAGCTTCTGTGCCATATTCCTTAGGTTCGTGAATATTAATCCATAAAGGTGGGCATAAAAAACCGCTCTCGGTCTTTGCAAAGCTAATAATATCTTCTAAATCCCTCTGGAGAGTCTTATTCGGTAGGCCCTTTGCAGTTCCACATTTTGCTTTAGATGCAATACACTTTACTAAAAGTGCTAAAAAAATTACTTTGAGGTCTTTTTGGAGTTTTTCATCGGATCCGCTCTTTTTACCAATCGACAAAATCAAGTCTTTAAAACTTTGGATAATATCATCTGGAGCTTGCTTTAAGGCATTATTGCCTACATGAATTAACATATCAGCGTAGTTAAATGAGTACTCTGTGTTCCTCGGAGATTCTGAGTAATTAGCATAAGTTGCCAAAAGAGTATTTGAAAGCACCCTAGGATCCAAGGACATACTTTCTGTGGGTGCGCTTTCTGTGGGTGCGCTTTCAATAATTTCCCAATCATCAGTAGAGGACTCACCCTCAATTAGTTCAGAGGCGGGTGGGTTTGGTTCTTCGGAACCTACAGGTGCGGGGCTCAAAGCAGGCAGAGCGCATGGATATAGATTCTGATATCTGTAAGCTGCATCCTGGTTACTTCCTGCACTTTCATTATAAGTTGCTGGTATATTTTCTGTTTGATCAAAGAGTTCTTCATAGGATGGTGGAGCTGATAGTTCGCTACCTTCAGATAGATCATTCATTGCATTGTCAGTTGGAAAAAATGCGCTTGCTGCGCCCTGTATTACTGCGAACATAATTACACCCTGTTTTTTATTTATTATAATTTTACATAATTATGTTATCGCAATTAAGTTAAATTAATCAAGTTAATAACGACTTAAGTTATTAATTTTCATAAAGTTGTGAACTTTTAATTTTAATTAATCTTATTGTAATTTTTAAGATTATATCTTTTAATTTTTATTCTTAATTAATTAAAATTTATATCTGTTGTTTTGAAATAAATGATTGTTTTTTCAAGCATAATTAAAGTCTCTACAAATACTCTTTTTCTTGTGAAATACCTAGATAGCGCTTATACTAAGCATATGTTCCATCCTTAATAATATAATAATAGGAGGATAATAATGGATAAACGAGCAAATGCAACCATTGCAAAATTAGAAAGCAAGGTAGATTTTTTAGAAGCTGAACTTATTTATTTAAATAAGATCCTAGTTCAAGTAGGTTTCACTGAGGGTATTCTGACTCTTAAAGAAACTGTAAATGAGCTTTTGGAAGAGTCTCAAGAGGTTATCTTTAAAAAAGAAAACTAATGGCTTCTCTTTTTGCATGCGAAGAAAGGCAGATACAATATCTGCCTTTTTTTTTGCCCTGTTGCTTTAAAGGGGTATTTACGGTTTAATTTACGGTAAAAATGAGGAGATTTACTCATGGCAAAACTTATTTTTAATGAAGATGAAGAAATTGAAGTAGAGGATGGTACACCTCTTAAAGAAATTTGTGAGGAGTCCGGTGTTCCTTTTGCCTGTGAAGAAGGTGTATGCGGCACCTGCGTGGTAGAAGTTACAGAAGGAATGGAAAATCTTACAGAGTTTACTGAAGAAGAGATGGACTTTCTTGGAGACCAGGAAGAAGAAAGGCTTGCTTGCCAATGTAAAATCAAAGGCGGCTGCGTCAAACTGAGCTTTTAATCATGACTAAGAATCCAGATCAAATTTTCAAAGAAATGACTATTGAGGACATTTTCAAAAAATTTCCCTCCAGAGCTCAATTATTAGCGCAAGAAATGACTAAACTTGGCCTAAGCTGCGTTGGGTGCTCAGCATCGACTTGGGAAACCCTGGAAGCGGGCATGCTTGGTCACGGAATGAATGAGGAAGATATCACCTCCCTTGTAAATCGCTTAAATGAGATTTTAAGGGTTGAAATAGACGATAAAACGATCAAGATGACTGAAAGGGCAGTAAGTAAGTTTAAATCGATTTTAAAGGAAGATAAGAAAGAAGGCTGGGGCCTTCGATTTGGGGATAAGCCAGGTGGTTGCGGTGGTTTTGAGTACGTATTGGACTTTTCAGAAAAAAAAGACACTGATGATGTGGTATTTATCTCTCACGGAATTGAAATTTACGTGAATAAAGAGGGTTTAGATAGACTAATGGGATCTCAAATCGATTATCTAGATGGTTTAAATGGCTCTGGCTTCAAAATAACCAATCCAAAGGTCAAAAGCTCTTGCAGCTGCGGGAACTCACAAAGCTATTAAAATAAAAATATCCCTCAAAGAACATTCTTTGAGGGATATTTGAATGCTAGGTTTTTAGCAATTAGACTCTAAATCCTTCAATAATTTGATCAAGAAAGGCTTTATTTGAGAATATTATTGCAAGTTTCTTTACTAAATCAGTCTCAGTGCTGATTGATGGGAATGTAGTAACAACATTCTCTCTCAATGTAAATGCTTCTAAAATTGCTTTATCTTTTTCAGGCATTAAGATATCAAAATTGCCATTTTGAATACAAGTTCTGTAGTTTTTAAAAGCTGCTTCTCGCTCATAGGGCTTAAAACTTAGATATTCTGTTGAATATGTAGTTTCAGAAAGAGGAGGAGTTATACTTTCTGTAGCAACCTCATAACTAGGAGGAGGGGGTGTACTTGTTTCGGAAGTACCTTCTGTAGCAACCTCAAAACTTGGAGAAGGGGGTGTATTTGTTTCGGAAGCATGTTCTGATGGTTCTTGCTCTTTAGCTTCGATTAAAGAATCGTTATTATTTTGGTGAGGAATTTCTTCATTTGCGAATCTAAGCTCTATTTGGCTTGTTCTAGGTTGAGGGCCAATCATTAAAGTGAAAAGAGTTTGATGTGTAATTCCAGATAGTAAGTCTCGTGGAAGATTATGCTGTTCTAACAGTTCTTGGCAAAATCTTTTTGCGGCTATTTTCGTAAGTTCGGGGTGAGATGTATTTAGTGAATCACTTGTACAGACCAGCTTTTCACCCTTTTCCATAGCAACGCCACAGATATGTTCATAGAAAGAATGCCTGTCCGCTTCGGGTAAATTCTTAAATTCGTTCTGAATTGCCTGCTCATTTTCAGGGTCGTTTAAGGCACCTTTTTGTATTTGAATAAATAGATCAAGAACTGGGTTGTTACACTCTTCCCGGATAACTTGTTCAAAATCTTCTGTTACTTTTGCTTTTTTTGGAGTATCATTAAAGCTAGATAGATTATTATTAGGGGGTAAATGCAACCCTTCTTTTGTAATAAACCCACCTTTTTTTACAAAATCTCTATTTGCATCTAGAAAATGGGTTAATGCAAACAATCTTGTTCTATCCATTACTGGAAGTTGAAAGTCATCTGGTAATGCAACCGGGACACCATTTTGAAATAGTGAAATATAAGCTTCAATTCGTGTTCCATCTTCGTTTTCTACAACTCCACAAGGAATAGAGATGTTATTGCCAATAGTTGAGATGTTATTGTCACTAGTTGAGTGAGATAATGCTGACATAATAAAACCTTTTTTTATAAATTTATTAATTTTACAATTTTATTATATAAAAAGACCGTTAATAAGTCTAGTCTTGTTTTTAACTTAATAATATTTGACTAATTATGTGTTAAAGTTCTTATTTTAAATAATTTAGGTAAAATAAAAAAAATAATTGTTGATTATGAGTTGCTTGACAATAGAAATCTAACTAAATGGCTCTAGTAGTATTATATATACGCCGTTTCAAAA
>JAJFMG010000117.1 GCA_021772295.1 Chlamydiota bacterium
AGATAATAAAGGGTTCGAACAACAAAACCAGGTATTTCTATGTTACGAATGATTCGATCTGCATTTGCACCCCTACTCAGCCTTTTAGTTGCGATGTTTGGCAATGGTTTTTTTAATACATTCATAAGTCTTCGCATGTCCTTTGATGGTTATCCTAACTTCCTAATTGGTTTAGTAAATTCATCTTATTACGCCGGTATCATGGTTGGATCTATTTTTATGGAACGTAGTCTATCAAAGGTTGGATATATTAGAACATTTGCAACTATTGCATCTTTCAATGCAATCATCATCCTATTGCAAAGTCTAATCATCGATCCTGTTTCATGGACAATCTTTCGGTTTTTTGGAGGCATTTGCGCAGCTGGTTTCTTTATTGTTATCGAGAGTTGGCTTCTTCTTAAAAGCACCATCAAAACAAGGGGTAAATTACTCTCTTTGTATATGCTAACACTATATATCGGGCAGTCCTTTGGCCAACTACTTTTAAATAGCGCAGGAATTGAAAACACATTTCCTTTTATTATTTCCGTTTTACTTTGTGTGTTTTCGATCATCCCTCTTTGCATGTTAAAAAGCTCAGCGCCACATATTGTAGAGTCAAGTAAAACTCGGATATTTTTCTTATTTAAAAATGTTCCTCTTGGAATCATCGGGGCGTTTATTGCAGGTCTAATTTTAAGCTCTTTTTATGCTTTAGGTCCCATCTTTGCTAAAGAACTTGGTTTTTCACTTCTACAAATTTCAACCCTTATGGGGTCAACCATACTTGGAGGAGTGCTTTTGCAATGGCCCATTGGTCATTTTTCAGATATTGTTGATAGAAGAAAAGTCATGCTACTTGTGTGCACTTGCTTACTAATCATATCTTTCGCCATTTTCTTTTTTACAACGCTTGGTTTCTTAGCTGTCTTAATTTTATGCGTCCTATTTGGAGGTTTTTGTTTTACACTCTACCCACTTTGTATTACATATACTTGCGATTTTTTTTCCTCAAAACACACCTTGAAAATTTTAAGTTCGATTCTCATTGTTTATGGAGTGGGTTGCATTCTAGGACCACTTATTGCGCCCATATTTATGCTCGAAGGTGGCCCAACAGCGTTATTCTTATTTACAACAATGCTTTGTGCTCTTTTAATCTTAATCGCCCTATGGAAGCTAGCACATGGAAGAAAGGTGCAAGAAGAGGACCAAGGAGATTATATTTCAATGCCAAGTACCTCTGCAATCTCATACTCCTTAGACCCTAGAACATCTACTCATTCTGAGGAAGAAGAGGAAGAAGAGGAAATAGATGAGCATCTTTTCCAAACCTTAGATGAAGAAGAGGAAGACCGATGAAATTCCGACATAAAAATGCAGTCCACCCCCTACTCACATTAATTGGAAAAACAGATATTAATGATAAGAAAAATAAATATCAGATTATCCAATCCCTATCGAATTCTATCTTTCAAAAACACAAAATAAAAAACTGGATTTATACACTGATAAGCTTCGGTGTTTTTTCAATGAAACTCCAAAATAAAGCAAGACTTGAAATTATCAATGCATATGCAGCGCGAAAACTCACCCATCTTCATACGCTTCGTCATTTCATCGAAACAACTCGGAAAGAAACCGTTGCTGAAGATCCAAAATATATGGTGAATACCATTTACACTCGCGTCCGCGAAGAAAAGGTTCAAATAGATGATGAAGAAATCCCTTTAAAAAACATCTATTATGCGAGTGAAATTTTTCTTTTTATTACAAATCCTTTAAAGGAAAAAAGAAGCCTATCAATCAGATATCGTAACAGTCTATCTGCATGGAAATCCCTTAAAAAAATACCTAAGGCCAATCAGCACCATCAAATTGGAATTATTAATAAGTGCAACAAAATCTTATACAATAAATACCATCTATCGAATTCAGATATTAATGATCGAGTTTTTCGCACAAAAGTCGTAGGTCAACAAGCCCACCTACTCAGTAGATTTCGTATGTTATCACTTGCATTTGAAGAAGTGGTTTGCTCCTACCAAGAATTAGAAGAATATGAGGAGTCAAACCCATCCTTTGGAAAAATGATTAAGCGCTTAAGTAAATGCTCTTTTGAAGATATTCAACTCCTTATCGAATATCTCTCTTCAAAAAAATTACCCATCTCGCTAACACCTGAAAAAAGGCGTCTATTAATTCTATTTACAAAAGAACAGGAAAACCTTTACTCACTTTCTGTAGAAGATTTAGAAAGTTTTGGACCTCTTTGCTTAAAAGAAGAGCAATGGAAATTTTTATCTCTTCTAAAAGAATCTGAACGTATTACTCCAAAACTTATACGTTGGGCATTTTCAGAAACCTTTTGTGAAGTTGAAAAACAAACATCATTTGCGGAAGAACTTAAAGAGCAATCAAAATACAAAGCAAAGGACGCAATGGAACTTGGAGAAACTTTCCATGAGAAGCTATCCTCCGATTCCATTTTTGATGAAATGACGCTTTCTTTTGCAAAAGAACTTCATCAAAAATGGGCTCCTGTAACTCTTCTTCATAAAAGAGAGGAATTCTTTTCATTTCCTGAAAATGACAACCTTTCATTAGAGGATCTCTTTCTAATTTATCGGAAATTACATCAATTTTCTCATGATGATGGCGATCTATTTGGAATCTTGCAGGAGGCTATTTCACAATCGAAAAAAAATGCCTTTCAATCTCAAATTGAAGCAGGTATCGATCACATGCTTGGAGACATTTCTACCTTTATGGTGCCAACTCTCCTCCTATCTCAAATTACACTTATTAAAAAATCTAACGAGTCTATTGAAATTCAATACTGCTTTAAACAAACGCTACACTTTCAAGACAGCTCTAATCCTATCAATCTCGATGAAGAAAACACCATTATTTTTCAAAAAATTGTC
>JAJFMG010000118.1 GCA_021772295.1 Chlamydiota bacterium
TAAGTGCAAATACTCACCGTTTTTCTCCAACTGTTCAATTCCAGCTAGGACTGTCTTATCAGACATATATTTACAATGATAAGCAACATTTCTATGTTGGTCTAGGATATGAAAATAACTACTGGTGGAGACAAAACCAATCCATAAAAGTGGATAGCGGAGCTTCAAGACGTTACGAAAGAGTGTCTGAAGATATCGCAATGCATGGTATTACATTCGATGTCAAGTGGGATTTCTAATTCGTTAGAAATTACACTTACTCAACAAAAGCGAATCACTAAGTGGTTCGCTTTTTTTTTTGCTTAAAATAACTTTCAAATTAATAAATATTAGCACTATTTTGAGGAAAAAAGTAAAAAAAAATCCACTTGTGACTATTTCGATTTAAGATAGCTGCGAATGAAAATAGAGAGTCAAATCCGCTTTCAAAAAGAGCTGTAAAACAACAAATCGTTTCGATGTTAGAAGAAGTGTTAAGAATCTACACTTCTTAAATTCCAATACCATCTAGCTGAGAATAGCTTTTCAACTCATAAAAAGTAGAAACGTGATTGGAAAAAAATAAGAAGCTCTGTTTTTTTTCAAGCAGACTTAAAAAATAAAACTACCCGATAAACTTTTGGAAATCATGCACACAAGCATACGCGTTTTTATCTGTCACAAGTAGGTTTGGATAGATTTTTAGACAAATGTTTAAAGCTAAATACTTGTTTTTCTTAACGAAGCAAAATTTTGCTTCGGTTTTTTTTCGAAAATAGGTTTGCAAATAATAATTTAAATTGTACTTTGTGATTTCTATGTATAGAAAGACAAGAAGCAAATTTTTTGCATGAGGAATACTATGAAAAAAAATCTCCTTTGGATGTCAACTTTATTTGCAAGTGCCCTTGTAGCTGGCCCTGCAACTCTTGATGAGCTCAATGATCAGATGGAAGATGTTCGCGTTGAAACGCCCATTGGTGCATATGGCGCATATATGACAACAGCAAGACCTGAGGTAGATGTCTGCGGCGAAAAAATTTATTTCGCAATGGATGCAATCTACTGGAAGGCAAAAGTCGGAAGCACTGATTACGCTTATAGTGCAAACAGCCCTTTTGCAACGAAGCCGATTAAAGGATCAAATAAAGATGTGAGTTTCAATTTTGATTGGGGGCTTCAAGTCGGTGCTGGTCTTCATATCGATCATGGTGATTGGGATTTAAGTGGGCAGTATACTTACTTTCAATCGAATGCTAGAGATTCCTATACCGCAGGCGCTAATGCTTCAGCAGTTCCTTTAAGAGCGTATCTGGGGATAACAGATGTTGTTACCGGAAGAGATTTAAAATTTTGTACTAAAGTATATTCTCAGTTCTCACTCGATATGAATTCAGGAGAAGTAGTCCTTTCGAGAAATTATTACAATAGCTCTAAGCTTTCTTTCAACCCACATTTTGGATTGAAAGGGGCTTGGATTAACTTGAATCAAGTTTCAAAATATTCTGGCGGCGATACAGCGCCACCTCTTATGGGTACAGGTCTTGGGGATGATAACGTAAAGGTTGCTGATGCAAGTAGGTTTGGTGGCGTTGGGCCAAAAGCCGGTTTTGATTCAAAATGGTATTTAGACAATGGGTTCAGTATTTTTGGAAATATGGGAGCTAGCTTAATCTGGGGTCATATGCATGTAAATCATAAAGAGCGATTTTCACATCCACCTGTAATTTATTCATCTCATACAGTTGAGGGGAAAGTTGGTGTTTCATCTTCAAACAGTCAATTTGTTCCTTATGCTGATATGCAACTTGGACTTGTGTATGATACCTATATTAATGAAAAGCAGCAGCACTTAAGTATTAGCGCTGGTTACGATCTGCAATACTATTTCCGAATCAATCAAATGCTACTACCTGATGTGACGAAGTTTATAGAATATGGTTACGACAAAGCAGATCAGGATTTAAGCATGCATGGTCTTACGATCACAGCAAAACTTGACTTTTAAAGGAGTATTACAAAGGAAGAATTATGAATAAGAATTTTCTAATAATTGCAGCTTTTACTGCAACGATTACTACGTCCTTTGCATTTGGAGCAATACCTAAAAGCTCAAGTGTTGAAAGTCTTGATGCGCAAATGAAGGATATAAGAACACAAACTCCAGTAGATACTTATGGCGCTTCTATGAGAAATGCAGCTCCAAAAGTGGATGGGAGCGGGGTGTTTATCACAGCAGATGCCCTTTTCTGGAAAGCGAATGTAGGTGGAACAGATTATGCCTTTAGTGATAATCATCCAGCTGCGTTGCCTCCTAAAAAAGGGAACAATAAAGATATAAATTTTGGTTGGGACTGGGGCCTTCGAGCTGGGATTGGTTTTAATACGAATCATGGCGACTGGGATCTCTCAGCGGTATATACATACTTCAATGCTGACGGATCAGACACCTATAATGCTGGCATCAATAGCTCGGCTGTACCGCTTAAATCTTCTTCCGGTATATCCACGGCTGTTGGAGACGGAGATCGACGAGATTTTGCCTATTGTAAGAAAGCACATTCTCAGTTTGATTTTAATTTAAATTCTGTTGAATTAGAGCTAAAGCGAAGCTACTTTAACAGTAAAAAAATAGCCTTTACTCCTCACATTGGTTTGAAGGGAGCATGGCTTGATCTTGATCAAACTACTAGATATTCTGGTGGAGACAAAATCGATATTGATCCAACAGATGAAGTCCTTGGACTTGAAGTGGATAATGTGAAAGTAAATGATGGGAATCGATTTTCAGGAATTGGACCAAGAGCTGGATTTCATTCAAGAGCAACACTTGGAAATGGATTTAGCGTGTTCGGACAGTTTGCAGGAAGTTTTATTTGGGGACAATTCAATACAAGACACAAAGAAGTCTTTTCTGCAGATCCAGATCGATATAAAGTATCTATTTCTTCATCTATGAGTCAATTTACACCGAATGCTGACATGCAATTAGGTCTTGTATACGACACATATTTAAATATGAAGCAACAGCACTTAACCATTAGCGCTGGATATGATCTGCAATACTACTTTCGAGTAAGTCAAAGTTTATATCCCGATAAAGTAAGAAACCCTTTACTTGTATTTGCATATGACCGCCTAGCGCAAGATGCAAGTTTGCATGGGCTTACTTTAAGTGCAAAATTAGACTTTTAAAAGAGGCATTATTTAGAGGAAAATTATGATAAAAAAAATTCTTTTTTCATCGGCAATATTGCCCCTAGTATTATCAGGTTCAATATTTGCAGCATATGGAAATTCAAAAACTTTAGAAGAAGTTACAACCAAAATGGATCAGGTTGGAACAGTTAATGTATCTGATACGTTTGGTACATATATGACAAATGCATCTCCAAATATTGAAGGTGCAGATGTTTTTATTCGAGCTGATGCGCTTTACTGGAAAGCGTATGTCTCAGGAACAGACTACGCTTATAGTGATGATACTTCATTTGTGATTGCCCCTATAAGTGGGAGAAACAAAGATGTTACTTTTTCATTTGATTGGGGTCTAAGAGCGGGGCTTGGTATAAATTTTGATCAGTCGGGTTGGGATACATCCCTTACTTATACTTATTTTAATACTGGTGGCTCTCATAACTATACATCAGGCGCTGGAAATACTGCGATGCAGTTAAGAGCATATCCTGATATTACTGAAATTGAAACAAGTGACTCTTTTCAATTTTGTGAAAAAGCAACATCAAAAGTTGATTTTAATATCAATGCTGTAGATCTTGAATTTGCAAGAAGCTATTACAATAGCTCTAAATTGTCGTTTAGGCCTCATTTTGGTTTAAAAGGAGTGTGGATCGATTTAGATCAGGATATTACATATGCTGGTGGTCAAAAGTTTGGAGACATTCTTGGCCTTGTCAATGAAAATGTTAAAGTGAGTGATGGTAATCGCTTTGGCGGAATAGGTCCTAGAGGGGGGGTAAACTCAAAATGGTATCTTACCAATGGATTTAGTATTTTTGGAAACTTTGCAGGAAGTTTCATGTGGGGAAATTTGAAGGTACAACATAAGGAAAAGTACTCAAGGAATCCAGATAGAGACAAGGTCAGTATTACAGCAAATCTGAAGCAGCTTACACCTAATTTAGATATGCAACTCGGTCTTGTTTTCGATAAGTATTTAAATAATAATCAGCAGCATTTATCTATTGCAGCAGGTTTTGATGCGCAGTACTATTTTCGAGTAAACCAAATGCTTATAGTTGATCAAATGACATCTTCTGATTACCCCTACTTTTCATATAAGAGACCAGGTAAGGATGCGAGTTTGCATGGCTTAACACTGAGCGCTAAGCTTGATTTCTAAATAGAATCGTTATCTTTTTTCAATTGGAGTAAAACAGTTTTGTTTTACTCCTTTTTTTTATTTTAAATAATTTAATAAATAGTTTTGTCATATTACTAATATTTGCTATACGTAAAACTATAAACTAAAATAGTTTGATATGTGCAAGTTTCTATTTACTAATTTTATATTGTTAAGTTTTCTTCTAAGTCCAAATGCTTTATTGGGTTTTTCTAGTAATATGGAACAGCTAAAGAAAAAAGTGAAAGACTTAGAAGTTAAGATGGACACAATTGCTGCTGAAAATGCAGAAGGCTCTTACGGAATTAATGTTACAAGAGCGAGCCCCGATGTTTTTGGAAAAGGAATTTATTTTACAGTAGATCTTTTGTTTTGGCATCCTAAAGTAGATAAAACCTCTTTTGCATACTCTAATAGTAATCAAGGCGTTGTAGCTCCAATACATGGGAGTAATAAATCAATTTCCTTTGGATGGGATATGGGTTTTCGCTTCGGTGCAGGTTATAATATTTCTCATGATGATTGGGATATTTATTTAACGTATACACAGTTTGAGGCAAGCGACACTAAGTCAACCCATGCCGCTGGACTATCAACAGTGATTCCATTAAAGGGATCATTTATTACAAGTAATGGTGTTGATAAGGCAAAAGCTGATTTTGCCTTTGATTATTACAGTTTTGATCTATCTCTTGGTAAGTACTACTTTATTAGTTCAAGTCTTGCTCTGCGTCCTTTTTTCGGGCTTAAAAATGCTTGGGTAGATTTGGCGCAAAGAACCACATATTCTGGCGGAGCGGCACTTGGTAACAATATGGAAAAGATTAAAGACAGCAGTAACTTTTGGGGAGCTGGGGCGCTTATGGGATTTAATTCCCTTTGGTTTTTATCGAATCATGTGCATCTCTTTAGCAATTTCTCGAACACATTTCTTTATGGATTATTTGATGTGGAACACCGAGAAAAACTAACGCCCAATCCAACTAATAAAATTAAAATCAAAGATGGATTTCATCGCTTTGTTCCCATGGTTGAGTTTAGCTCGGGCGTCGCTTTTCGAACTTATCTCAATCGTAAGAAAAATCACCTAGAGGTTAAACTTGGCTACCAAGGACAATTCATGTGGGATATTAACCAGATGATGGAGGTCTATGAATATAACGCCATGCGTTATAGTTCCCAAAATGGTGATGCAAGTCTACACGGCGTAACTCTATCTGCTATTTTAGATTTTTAGACTGATTGCAATATTTTTTGCTTTTCATCTAGATCAGTTGTATAGAAAGCTCTTTCAAAATCATACTCATGTATTAAGGTAATAGCATCTTCAAGCGTTTTTGCTTGATTGATACTGATCCGAAGTTTTTTTGTGCCCACACCTTTTTTTAAATACCAGCAAGCAACTCTACGAAGATCAATTAGAGCTCTACGATTATTTTGATAGGCTATGATAAAGGAAAGGTGTTTTAGAATAAGGTCTCTATATTCAGAGCCTGTAAAACAAAATGGATTTTCGCCCCTATCTACAGCTTCGATTTCTTTAGCAATCCAAGGTTGACCGAGGGTTCCTCGAGAGATTAATACACCATCGCAATCTGTTTGCTTGAAAATTCTTTGCGCTGCATAACCATCAAAAATATCTCCATTACCGATTACTTTGATGCTCGTCGCAGCTTCTTTGCAGGCCTTTATATGATCCCAATTCGCAAATCCCTTGTACCTTTGCATTCTTGTTCGCCCATGAATAGTGATTGCTTTTGCGCCAGCTTGCTCTGCAATTTTTGTAATCTCATGAGCATTGATATTGTCATCATCCCATCCAGCTCTAATCTTAACAGTTACAGGAATATCAACACTTTTTTGCATCAGATAAAGAATTTCGCCAATAAGATGTGGGTTTTTTAGCATACCAGAACCACTGCCATCTTTTGTGACTTTGTCAACTGGGCAACCGCAATTTAAATCGAGAACATCGAATCCAAGATCTTCAATAATTTGTGCGCAAGTAGAAGCAAGCTCAGGCTTGCTTCCGCAGATTTGAGCGCCTGTTTTTACGTTTAGTTTGGCAAAGTCAAGTAATCTATAGGTGTGGGCATCATGACGCGCTAACGCGTCCATTTTGACCATTTCACAAAAGACAAGAGATGGGTTGTAGAGTGCAGCCATTTGCCTAAAAGGGTAGTCGCTGCAACCTGCGAGTGGGGCATAAATAATATTGCTTGGAAGTGTGAGGTTTCCAAGCTTTAAGGGGGCGATTCTTTTTTTCATTAGGCGATTAAATGCAGTACTACTTTTTCTAAGACTCGGAATGCGATAAAGGCCACAAGCGGACTTAAATCAAGCACCCCACCGATTGGTGGAATAAACCTTCTAAAAAGGTTTAAGTAAGGATCCGTGTAATAGTATACAAAGCGCAAGATTTTATACCTTGAAAGGTTTGGAAACCAAGAGCTTATAACTCTAATAAAGAGCATTACAAAGTAAATATTAAAAAGAAGTTGGACAATACGTAATAACATAGCAACAGAGTATAGTAAAAGGTCACATTATGAGGAAGTGAATAGATTTGTTCGTTCAAGCATTTTTGCGCAAAAGGGAGGAATGCAATAGAAGTTGCTTAGAATTTTTTTGAATGTTAATTTCTCCCTTAATTTTTTTTCAAAAGGGGACCTTATGAGGCATGTATTATCATCTTGGAAGACGTTATCACTCTTCTTGACATTTGCATCCACACTCGCATTTTCGAACATTATTTATCTCGATATAGATGGTAGAGTCCCAAATGATACTTTGCAATCGATAGAAGATTGTATCCATACCAATGAAATATATTTGCATAATTTTGGTGAACTCTCAAACTGGAACAATGTTTTCAGAATTGATCAAAGCTTGATTTGTGGCAATTTTTGTTTGCCTGATCTTCAAAAAAAAACAAAAAGAAAAAAGCCCATTCTAATTTTATCAGTTCGAGACCCTATAGAAAGAGCCTTATCTGTTGCAGAGGAAACGGTCAAACCAAATGGAGAGAAAGGAATAAATCCATTGCGTTTAACTGCTAATCCAATCTGTAAAATGCTAGCATCCAATCCTAAATTAGAAGGAACTGAGATGTTTCTGGATTGCATTGAAAATTGCAAAAAAATGGACCTTGTTCTACTTCCCGACGAAAAGGAGAAATATCAAGTAGCACTTACTAAGCTTCGAAAAAAACTTTCATTAGGTGACTCAAGTTCATTTTCTAAAGTTTCTTCAAAGCTTTTAAAAAGTGAAACGCCTTCTTCTGTAATTCAGAATCTGAAAGAGATGCATCAATTTGATATAGCACTTTATCAATATCTTAAAAAACATAGTGATTCCTACTCCTTTAATAAGGAGATGGTTCCTTCTAAAGCATATAAGAGACTACAAAAGCCTAAGAAAAATATTCACTATACCTTCGATAAGCCCTTAATTGGGCAGGGGTTTAGTGAAAGAAAGTTCAATAATCATGGCAAATTTTACTATCGACACGTTGAAGAAAAGGCTGAGATGTTCTTTGCTCTTATCCCCGGAAACTATTACAGGCTTCAATTTCGCGCGAAAACAAAAAAGTTACATGATTTTCCTTTTGTCACGATTGATGGGAAGAAAATCTCCCCTAGAAAAATAGAGAAGGAAAACTACTGTCTTTATCAGCTGTATTTTAAAAAACATCGTAAAAGAAAAGCTACTACAAACATAGCTTTTCAAATCAAAAATGGGATGCTAATCAAAGAGATCGATATTACAAGTATATAGGTTTTTAAGGATTAAGACTACTTAGAGATGTATATTATGAGACCTCGTTCAACATGTTTGAAAAAGTCTTTGACAAAGAATTATTCTACAGAGACTATCTTTTCAGATAAATTTTTTTTCGGCGTTCTGTCATGAGATTTTTTTTTCTTAGTTTTTCTGTCATATTGATTTCGTGCTTCGGACTTGAAAATAATATTGATTATAAAAAAGATGGTTCAGCAGAAATTAAGAAACTGCAGGTGTTTGCTGAGAGGCACTCTGGATCAAACTTTGTAAAAAGACTTCTTGCTGATAATTTCCCTCTTTTTGAGCAAAAAACAGGGTTTTGCCATAAGCACTTTCCTCCATGGGTTGATGTTGATCCTCAAATTGAAAGTTTTTATGAAGACTCAGAGCAATTTTTGTGTGTTGTTGTCTTTCGAAATCCATATGATTATTTAAGAGGAATGAATCGAGTACCCTGGCATGGGCATCAATCTTTATTTAAGCTTCCTTTTTCAACTTTTATTAAAAAAAAGTGGATGCTAGCGCCATCAGATGAGTATCGACTTACAAAAAAGAAGAAAAAAATATTTCTAGATAAAAATCCAAATACGGGTGGATTATTTAACAATGTAATAGAACTTCGGACTGCAAAAATTAAGCAAATGTTGCAGCTCAAAAACTATTGCCATAATATTTATTATGTAAATTATGAAACTATACTGAAAGATCCTGAGGGAGTTCTATCTGAAATTGCAGAGTTATTTGATCTTGAGAGGGAGCCTATTTATAAGCCTGTCAAATATTACAAAGGAAACCCTAAATTCGGGACTTATGTAAGTGAAATCCATAACGGGAAGAAAAGGCAGGTTTTGCAAATTGATGACATAACTCTCAAGCAAGCACCTGAAGCTGTGTTAAAAGAAATTGACAATTTTTTTGATTTTGAAAAGACAATCACGGTTCCCGACGAGATGAAAGTTGTGCATAGGTATCTAAATAAAGGATATCCAAAAATTTTGGAAGAGGATTTAGACTTTATTAATTCTGAGTTGTGTGAGTCCTTAGAAAAAGAAATAGGTTATGATTTGGTTAGGGATGTAAACCTGATAAAGTAACAATAAACTTATAGGGCAAAGATGAGAGTTTTTACATTATTTTTTCTGATTTTATCCAAATCACTCTTTTCACTAGATTACGGTTTAGATTATCAGCTGAATCCATCTGAAAAAATTGACTTTGTTCAAATTTTTGCTGAAAGACATTCTGGTTCATTTTATATGAGAAGTCTTCTTGCTGAAAATTTTTCTCTTCTCGGTAAAAAAAGGGGATACTGTCATAAACATTTTCCTCCGTGGATTGGTGTGGATCCAAAAATTAATGATTTTCCAGAAAAGTCTAAAAGATTTTTGACAGTAGTGGTTTTTAGGAACCCATATGATTATATACGTGGAATGCGAAAAATACCTTGGCATGCAGATCGGGCTCTATTTGCGCTTCGTTTTTCGAGTTTTATTCGTAAACCTTGGAAATTGGCGCAAAGTGAAGTAAATCGATATGGACGAGAAAAAGTACACTTTGATAGTGAACCTTTGTCTGGAAAACCGTTTAAAAATGTAATGGCGCTTAGGACTGCAAAAATCAAGCAAATGCTTGGGTTGAAAGAATACTGTCATAATATTTACTACATAAATTATGAAGTTGTTTTAAAAAATGAAGACGCTGTTTTAAAAGAAATCGCAAGTCTATTTTCTATTCAAAAAATGCCTAAATTTAAAAAAATTGAATATTATAAAGGGAATCCTGAACTTGGTCGATATGTACAAAAGAAGTATAAACCAATATCTCAACAAGATTTAGATTTTATAAACAAGGAGC
This sequence comes from Chlamydiota bacterium, assembly GCA_021772295.1. Lineage (GTDB taxonomy): Bacteria > Chlamydiota > Chlamydiia > Chlamydiales > Simkaniaceae > JAJFMG01. The sequence continues at coordinate 9,980 of JAJFMG010000118.1, forward strand.
TTGACGAAGAACTAGAAAATCAAATTGGTTACCAGATTATTCGAAAAGCGAGAGATATAAAATAAATCAAAGTATTTGCTCTAAGGACTACTTGCTTTTCTAAACTCTAGGATAAATCTTTATAAATATTTTTCTAGTTGATATGTTTCTCAAAAAACGAGGACTAGAATATGAAAAGTATCTATAAAACAGCTCTTTTTTTACTTTTGATATCTGCAACTTGCTTTGCGCGCATCAATTTCATACATGTTCCATATTCATCTTGTGAAGAAGTTCAGTGTATTTTAGAAAAGAAATTTCATGCGTCTGAGGTTTATCTGCAGAAGATAGAGAGACCGTTTTTTAAAAAGACTCCATTCCTGTTTCAATTTGAAGATTATGAATTTGTCTCAGGCCCTTTTTCCCTTGACTATTTGAAAAAAAACGACCCCAGTTTTTCTTCTTCAATTCTTGTTACAGTCATTAGAAACCCTATGACAAGACTATTGTATCAACTGAGGAGCGTTAATAGAAAAGTTCAAGATAAGTTGGATTTTTCTCAGATGGACCTAGACTTACTTCCTCGAATGCTCTGCACAAATCCTGACTATCTAAAAAAGGGAAAAAACACGAGACCTTCTGAGGAAGATCTTTTCCAACACTGCATTAGTAACCTGAAAAAATTTGATTATATTTTTTTCTCAGATCACGAAAAAGTATTAGAAGAGGGAATTGAAGACTTTTTACATAAACTTCAGGTTCCAGGTCATATTGAAATTGGATCCGAGATTACATTTGATACTTTACCCAAACCTTCAAAAAAAATCCTTGATCAACTTGAAAAAAAATGCAGGTTAGATATTCGAATCTATCAATTTGCTTTGAAGCATTTTTCCAAAGAAAAGCGCATTAAAAAGGATATAAGTAAACGACAATATTTCAATCACTTGCAAGCTCTGCTTGAGACAAAACATAAGATGCAATATCAATTTGAAATGCCTTTAAGTGGAAAAGGATGGCATAAAAGAGAATCTGATAAGGAATCGAGTTATGCTTATATCCGGAGCAAGAATGCAACCTTTGAATGCAATGTTTCTAAGGATGAGGACTATCAATTAGATTTTTTCGCTCGAGTAATTTGCCCAGATGTATTTCCCTTTGCAATTGTAAATGGCATAAGGCTTCCTGTTCGAAGAGAAAACTTAGAAGGTTTTTCTAAATATATTGTCTTTATTCCTAAGAGAATTATCAACCAAGGGCATTTAAAAATTGAATTTTGTGCCAATAAAAAATACAGGTTGAATAAATTCTATCCTCACATCAAAGATCGTAGATCTTTGTCTTATGCAGTAAATAGGATTGAATTGAATCCTGTAACATACTAGGAAAGTTTCATGGGTTGGCTTTGGAAATTGATTCTAATAGTTTTCACAGCAACGCAAACGTTACAATCGAGGATTGTATTTTTACATATCCCTAAAAGTGCAGGTACTACTACGCATTCTATTTTACAGAAAAACTTCCATGAAAAAGAAGTTTTTTCCATTCGCAAACTTCCTGAGTGCGAATATAATAAAGTAAATAATGTTACCACCTTCTCAAAGGCTAAAAGGCATTTTCCCAAGTGGTTCTATAACAAGCATGTTGATCTGGTTAAACATGTTATTTCTAAATATTATCCTATCAAGGATAATATTGAGCTTGTTTCAGGTCACTTCCCTCTCTGGTTTTTGGAAAATATCGATGAAAAATTTCAGGAGGCATATTTATTTACAATTGTAAGAGATCCTATTGAAAGGGTTCTTTCTGAATATCGTTATTTTATTAAAAATAACCCTTGTACTTCCTTTACTCCATTAGATGTTCCTGCCAACACGATGTGTAAACTATTTGCATCAGATCCATTTTTGAGCGGTGATGAGCTTTTACAAAATTGCATTCAGAATGTCTTTAAGTTCGATAGTATTCTTTTTCAGGATCGAGAATCGTTTCAGGACGATATGCTGTTATTAACGCAATCACTTGGTTTGCTTTATCGAGAAACAAATCTTCCAACTCTAAATATAACGTTTCAAGAAGATATGCCAGAGGAAATCATTGCAAAGTTAAAAGAAAAGCACTCTTTAGACATAGAGTTATACCAATATTTGAAAGAGAATGTGCGGAATACTTTCCCTAAATACTATCAGAGAAAACCAGAGCTTTCATCTTTGCTTAAACCCAAAGAAGAGATTTTGTATACCTTTGATATGCCTATGAAGGGGATGTCTTGGCATCGAAGAGAGAATACAGACACTCCCTATCTTAACTACCAACACATTCGAGATATGAAAGGAAAAATCGTTTTTTCAGTAAAGCCTGGTGTCGATTATAAACTTCAGTTTTGGGCAATGAAAATGACAGATGATATCAAACCATTTATTAGAGTAAGAGGCCAAACCCTTTATCCCAAAAGAAAAACTCGTGAAGAGTTTTCTCTTTATGAAGTAGATATTCCTAAAAGCCTGTTATTTTCAAAAAGCGAAAACAAAGCTTTTCTAGCCCTTAATTTTTGCGCAAACAAGAAGTATGCTGTGAATCTTCTTTATCCAGGCTGCAATGACACAAGAGAGCTCTCATATGCATTAAATAAGATCCGTATCTATCCCAAATCTGGTTGATCTAGTTTTAAAGCAGTTAATGCAAGATTTTCCCTGACAGAAAAGTACATAAACAGCTTACAAGAGGAAAGTATAGTTGAATTCAAATAAAATTTTTAATAACTATAGTTTTTTTCTAAAATAAAGACATGAAATTTTGAATACTAACTAATTTTGTATAAAAAATAGCAGAGGTATGAAATGTTATTTTTTCTTATAATTGCGCCATGTAAGGATTGCGATTATGATTGTTGTTGGTATTTTTTTAGAGGGTGAAGTTTTTCAAATTGTAGGAGTAGACTCCTTACAAAATATTGTCTTTACAAAGCAAGTGCCTTTTTCAGATAACAATTTACCTATTTATATTCCCCATATTATTTCTGAATGCATTCCAAACCAAGATTACCTGATTGCAACATCACTTGAATCAAGTGAGCTTTTTATTGCAAATATGCAATCAACTTTGAAAAGCAAAAGAGCGGTATTAAAGACCCTTCCTTTTCAAGTAGAGAATTTGATACCAAAAAAACTAGACAATTTGGAAGTTTTTCCAAAAATTGAAAAAGCAAATGGATCATTTAATATTGATCTATTTGTGATTAATAGCGATAGCGTTGAAAAGCATCTACAGTTTTTCGAAAAATTTGGAATCAACCCCCATCTTATTTACTGCCAAGAGGGAGCATTTGCATCTTTCGGAAAAAAATATTTTTCAGACAGAAAATCCTGTTTAAGTTTTTATCTAGGCCATAGCAAAACAATTATAGCATCTTATATTGATGGTAGATTTGCTATTTCATATGAAATTGACATTGGGGCGAACGATTTCTTAAAGCTAGTGCCAGAAAATAGTTTGAGTGAAAAAGAAGAGTATCTCCATGCATTTTTTCTAAATGAAATGGACACAAAAAGCTGTGCAGCCCTTATTGATACCTATTTCAAAAAGATAGATCGCATTTTTTCAGATCTGTTTCGAAGAAAAGAAAATTTGGCTGGATTTGCTTTGTTCTTTTTAGGGCAATTTAACTCGGTTAAAGGTTTAAAAGAGTTATTAGAATCAAAATTTGCATCGAAGATACAAATTTTAGAGGGCGAGGCTACAGAAGAAGAACTTAGCTGCGCTCCAGCCATGGGCCTTTGTTTATCCGTTCTTCAATCAAGGGAACTTGCGCCGCAATTTCGACAGCGAGAAAAAATTCATACTTATCATATCAAAAAAATATCGCAAAAAATAGCATCTATTGCCGGGTGCGCTCTTCTTTTGTTTGGGGTGACATTTTTTGGTCTTCAAAATTTTGTGAATAAAAAAAGAAAGGCACTGCATTCTGAGATAACTCAATTTACAAAAAATTATCCGAGTATATTCTCAGAGAAAGAATTGACTCTCGAGCAAATTCGAGCAAAACTTGATCAAGTAAAAGGATATAAACCTTATTTTAGCTCTCCTGTTCTAGCATCAGATATGTTAGATTATTTGAGCACACACCCAATCTTGAATAAAGAAAATTCAAACTTTGAGATAAATGATTTTAAGTATCTATTGGTTTCATATCCTTCTCTTAAAAAACCAAAAGACAAGTATAAAGTTAAGCTGCAGATTTCTTTTCAGGCAGACAGCCCAACGCATGCTAAAGAATTCTACGACTATCTACTCAAAGAAGATCCAATCGTAGATTCCAAACAAGAAATTAGTTTTAATAGGAGCGATCATGGGTATCAAGTTGCCTTTTTCCTTAAAGGATAAAAGCCTTTACTTTACGCTTAGAAAAAAACTGAGGGCCTTTCGTCTTACCTTTCTTATCCAAGAAAACTATTTTCCCTTTTTAATAGGCGTAGTAGCTCTTGTTCCCACTGTATTTGCAATCACTCACTTTATAAGTATTCAAAACCAAATAGAAAGTGATCAAAACCAATTGAATATTTTTAGAGTAAAAGCCAAAAATGTTTCTCTTTTTGAAGAAAGAAAAAAAGAATTTTTAGAGCAGTTTCAGACTTGTGATAGGTACTATTTAGATAACACGCTCTCTAAACTTTCTTTTTTGCAGGAAGAGGAAAAAACGTTGCGTCGTTTTATTAACCATAGCGCTTTTAAACAAAGCTCTGAGATGAATAGAAGGCACCAGTTCATCACAGGAGACTTAAACAGACTGCAATTTCATGAAATCAAACGAGAATCAAATAATACTCTAGAAGAAACCCTAGAGAGACAACTTCGCCCTGTTGAGATGAAT
>JAJFMG010000119.1 GCA_021772295.1 Chlamydiota bacterium
TGAGGGTTATCCCAAATATATTTCTTGTAAAAGTGGAGTTGAACTTTTTGATCATGACGGGAAAAAAATTGAGATAGAACTTCCTTTCGATGCTTTGCATCTTAAAGAGAACTTTTTTCTAGCGGCCTTAATTGCTCGAAAAATGGGAATGACTTTTGAAGAAATACAAGGCGCTGCAAAGAACCTGAAACCATTTTCAAGGCGTTTTGAAAGTAAATGCCTCAATGGAATTCATTTTATTGATGATTCCTATAATGGATCTCCAACTTCGATGGAAGCGGCTTTAAATAATCTTCCAGTCCCAATGAGTGGAGGTTCTAAAGTAGTTGCTATCGGGCGAATGGGAGATTTGGGAGATCTTGAAGAATTTTTTCATGAAAAAATTGCACGACTAGCGCAAAAAAATGCGGATGTAGTTTTTTTATACGGAGAGCCATTTTTAAAGATAAAACATAAGCTAAAAAAGGTGGGAATTACTACACTGTTTTTTTCTAACTTTGTCGATTTAAAAAAAGAGCTTTTTTCTGTCGTCAAAGAAGGAGATGTCGTATTAATAAAAGGGTCCAATGCGGATAAGTTTTGGACATTGCTCGAATAACTAAGCAAAGCGTATATGATCTTATTACTTCTTGAATTTCTAAAATCGCAATTTGCTATTAGAGTTCCTCAAGTATTCACCTACTTTTCAACAAGGATGATGCTCGCATCTCTCACTACATTATTGATTACAATTTTATTTGGTCCTTTTACTATTCGCAAACTTACAGAGCTTAAAACAGGAAATACAATTCGAGTAGGAGATTGTCCACCTCTTGCTAAAATTCATGCCAAAAAAAAGCATACACCTACAATGGGAGGCGTGCTTATTTTGGGAAGCATGTTGATTTCATCTTTGCTTTGGATGGATTTACATAGCATCTACACATTGGTATTAATTCTGGCAACAATTTGGTTTGGGCTAATTGGGGGTTTCGACGACTATCTTAAGCAAAAACATGGTAATGCTAAGGGGCTTCGTGGGAAAAAGAAACTACTTTTTCAGCTTTTATTTGGAGTGATTCTTGGTGCTTATTTGGTATTGCCTTCAATGCAAAACTTTGTGCAAATAGGTAGTTTTTTTCACGCGCCCATTGGGAAAGTTTATGGGCCAAATGGTGATCAAATTTTGTTGTCAAAGCAACTGTATACTACCTATTTTTTACCCTTCATTAAGCAACCATTTTTTTCAATCGGTGGAGCTGCTTGTATTGTGGGTGTGTTTTTTAGCTTGTTTGTGATTACAGGAAGTTCTAACGCTGTGAATTTAACAGATGGTTTGGATGGTTTAGCATCTGGTACTATTGTGCAAGTATGCGTTGTTCTTGCTATTTTTGGATTCTTATCCAATCACGTAGAAATTGCTCGCTATCTTAACCTATATTACATTGAAGAAAGTGGTGAAATTGCGATTTTCTTATCTGCGATGTTTGGAGCGTGTCTTGGTTTTTTATGGTATAATGGGCATCCTGCAGAAGTGTTTATGGGAGATACTGGATCTCTATCTTTGGGAGCGTTGCTTGGAATTTCTGCCATATTGCTCCGTCGGGAGTTTCTGCTAGCTCTTGTAGGAGGAATCTTTGTGGTAGAGGCTTTATCTGTCATTATACAGGTTTTAAGTTTTCGTTTTCGAAACGAAAAAAGAGTCTTTTTATGCGCTCCACTTCACCATCATTTTGAATATATGGGTATGAAAGAGACTAAGGTAGTGCTTCGCTTTTGGATTGTAGGGTTTATTTTAGCGATCATTGGACTCGCTTCCATTAAATTTCAATAACTTGGAGGTTTATGGAAAAGACGCTTGTAATAGGGCTCGGTTTGAGTGGATTTGCTGCCACAAAGTTCCTGATCGGTAAAGGAAAATCGGTCGTAGCCTTTGATGATAATCCTCTACAGACAAAAAGTGAACGTTTACAAAACTTGCTTGACTCAGATCAAATTACAATTATTGGTGATTTGCAAGAATTAAATCCAATACAGATTGATCAAATTATTGTATCTCCTGGAATTTGTAAATCACATCATATCCACTTATTTGCTAAGAAACACAATATTCCACTAATTGGGGAAATGGAACTCGGGTTTTCCTACTTTGAGGGCTTATGTATTGGAATTACAGGTACAAACGGAAAATCGACCCTGACAAAATTGATTGTCCATATCTTAAATGATAATGGTAAAAAGGCAGTTGCGGTGGGTAATATCGGTTATCCATTAACCTCCTTTTTGCCTAGATATGACGGTGAAGTCATTGTTGCAGAAATAAGTTCTGCGCAACTTGAGACCATGAAGCAAAAAAAAATTGATATGGGGATACTCTTAAATATTACCCCGGATCATTTAGATCGTTATGATAGTTTTGAGGAGTATAGACAAATCAAACTTCACTTATTGGATTTGATAAAGCCCTTTGGCGCATTATATGCAAAAGAAGAAATATCAGATCTTTGCAAACAAAGATCTGATATCAGATATTTCTGGCAAAGTGAGGGGCAACTTGAGCTAACAAAAGATTTAGAGGTGCCCTTTTCATTGCAGGCGATATCGACAGCATGTATTGCATTTGCAGAGCAGGTAGCAGGCGAATTTGGAATTACAAGAAAGGCTTTTATAGAAAGCTTAGCTTCGTTTCAGATGCTAGGGCATCGCGTTGAATATGTGGGAGAAATCGATGGAATAAAATGTTATAATGATAGCAAAAGTACGACGGTTGCATCTACGATATTTGCAGTAGACAAAATAGATGGAGAAATCGCGTTACTTGTTGGAGGAATGTCCAAAGGGCAATGTTTTTTGGAGTGGAGAGATAAATTAAGTGATCGAATCGTGAAAGTATTTGCCTTCGGATCTGCAAGTCTAGAGATCAAAGAGACGCTAAAGGATAAGTTTTGTGTTGAAGTAACAAATTCCCTTGAAATAGCACTCAAAAAAGCGTTTAATGAATCAAAAAGCTTCGATGCAATTCTTTTGTCTCCTGGATGTTCAAGTTTTGATCAATATCAAAACTATATGGAAAGAGGTGAGCATTTCAAAAGTATTGTGAGAGAAATGAACCAAAAGCAAAAAACGATTTAGGGTATTGATTATGAATCGAAGAGAGTGCGTCGTTGTTGCGGCAGTTATAAATGCAGGGCTATTAATTGTACTTTTTGTAAGTGCAATGAAAACTAAATCTCCCTATCCACAAGTTGCTGCTTTGCCACAGGAAATGAATGCAACTATTGCGCAGGTAAAGCCCGTTTTAGTTAAAAATAATGTGCAGACAATCAAGACATTGCAAAAAAGCCCTGAAACAAAAGAGGTAGCGCCACCACCTGCGAATCCAAGAGTAGAAGAGCAGAAAGCCGTGCAGATCAAGCCAAGTGTAAAAGAGACCCTGCTTACAAAAAGTTTGCCGAAAACACCTAAGGTGGAGACGAAAAAAGAGCCCTCAAAAACTGTTATCATTACGGTGAAGAAAGGGGATATGTTAGAAAAAATTGCCAAAGCACATAATGTTACTGTCAAAGGTATCATGGAGATTAATCATTTAAAAAGTGAACGATTACAAATTGGTCAACAATTAACGCTTCCAAGCAAAGGAAAAGCTTCTTCCTCGATTGCTAAAGTATCCGATTCATCAGATCATAAGTACTATGTTGTAAAAAATGGTGATAATCCATCAACTATTGCATTTAAAAATAAATTAAAGCTCTCTGAGTTATTAAGGCTCAATAATTTAGATGAAGAGAAAGCAAAAAAGATTAGACCTGGATTGAAACTTAGAATCAGATAGGTGTATGAATAAGCTTTCATTAACGCTTTTAATCATTGTTGCTATTTTATTTTCAATGGGACTGATTATGGTGTTTAATACCTCTTCGGCAGAGGTTTTAACCACGCCTTTATCAAATCATTTTTCTTTGATTAAGCAAGCCTGTTTTGCAGCTTTAAGTTTTTTTGTGGGGTGTTTTGTCTATATTTTTGGATATAAGAATATTATCAAGACAGCGCCATTTTTTTATGTTTGTTTTTTAGTTTTTTTGGCATTGGTATTTGTTCCAGGTGTTGGACAAAGAATCAATGGAGCAAATCGATGGCTAGGGTTTGGGATGTTTTCTTTCCAACCATCTGAATTTATGAAGGTGTTGATTCCACTTTTTTATTTGCATCGATTTGTAGAAAAAAAAGAAGCCTTTACTTTGGTTGAATTTTTAAAGGTTTTTGGTTTACTGCTTTTACCTCTTTTATTGATTCTTATGGAGCCAGATAATGGCTCCGCTGCCATGATTCTTGCAACGTTTGTAGTGCTGTTTTTTTTAACAAAAATCAAATGGACCTATTGGGCGCTGCCTCTTGGAATTATTATGATCATTGGAGCTGCATTTGCTTTTCAAATGCCCCATGTTCATGATAGAATTCGAGTATATTTGCATCCTGAAACAGATATTTTGGGTAAGGGGCATCAGCCTTACCAAGCTAAAATTGCAGCTGGTTCTGGAGGTCTAATAGGTAGGGGCATAGGAGAGAGTATTCAAAAATTTAATTATCTACCGGAAGCTAGATCTGATTATATTGCAGCAATCTACGCAGAAGAGTTTGGATATCTTGGGGTACTTATGATGTTACTACTTTACATGAGCCTTTCTTGTGGTGGTTTTTTTATCGCTGCTCGAGCAAGCTCGAAAGAGGGGTATTACTTGGCTTCTATTTTGACTTTTGTAATCAGTATCCAAGCTTTTTTGAATTTAGGAGTCGTTTCAGGGCTGCTTCCAAGTAAAGGAACAAACCTTCCTTTTTTTAGCCAAGGAGGATCATCCTTGATTGCAAATGTGATAATGGTAGCGATTTTGATTAGTATTTCTAAGGGGCATTTGGATGAAAAACACGCCTAAAAAAAAGGTGGTTATCGCAGCAGGTGGGACTGGGGGACATATGGTTCCAGCCACAGCCCTTGCGAAAAATTTAGAATTACTTGATGAAATTGGCTCAGTTGTTTTTATGGGTGATGGACTTTCTACTAATCCATACTTTCAAAAAGAAGAATTTACGTTTCATGATATTGCCTCTGGAAGAATTAGCATGAGGAGGCCTAAAGAGCTTCTCTTGTCATGTTTTCAAATCGTGAAGGGAATTTGCACGGCTGTGCTACATTTAAAAAAACAAAAGCCCGATATTATTATTGGTTTTGGAAGCTATCATAGCTTTTCGACACTCGTAGCGTCGAGACTCTTTCGAATTCCGTATGTTCTGTATGAGTCTAACTTGGTGCTTGGAAGAGTCAATCGACTATTTTATAAAAGTTCAAAGATTTTAGCGACTCAATTTCCACTTGATAAAAAGTCATATCAAAAAAAATCGATTATTGTAAAAACACCTCTCAATATAAAAAAAATAGAAAATCAGGCTAATTCTCGGAAACATTATAAACTTGATGAAAATACAAAGACTCTGCTTGTCTTTGGAGGTTCACAAGGGTCTAAAAAAATAAATGAAACAGTGCTTGAGATGCTGAGATTATTGGATCAAAAAAGTATTGCTTTACAATGTATTCATATCTTAGGAAAAGATGCAGACTTAGTATGGTTTAAAAAAGAATACCAAAAGTTGAAGTTAAATGTTTGCGTGAAATCTTTTGAGACAAAAATGCAAAAAGCATTATATGCCTCTGATTTAGTTATCTCTAGAGCCGGAGCAATTTCAATTGGTGAGCAGATTGCATGTTCCCTTCCAAGTATTTTGATTCCATATCCATTTGCAAAAGATAATCACCAAGAAAAAAATGCCAACTATATGCAAAAAATTATCAAAGGGTCTTGCATGCTCCGTGAGGAAAAGCTTGATCCTTGTGTGCTTTATGAAAAAGTGCAAAGCATTTTAGATCCTCGTATGAATAAACTTAAAGAGATGAAAGATCATTTAAATGCATATAAAAAGAAAGAAAAAGGGGAGCTTCTTTGTGAACTTATCCAAAAGTGTATCCGAGACGAAAAAAAATAATTCTTTTTTTTTCATTGGAATAGGGGGAATTGGGATGAGCGCTCTTGTCCATATCCTGCTCGAAAAAAAACAAATAATAGGAGGTTCTGATCGAGGCTCTACTAAACTCATCCAAAAACTTATTGATAAAGGCGCCTCTGTTGTTTTTTCAGAGGAAAGTAAACATTTAGAAAATGCAGGCACTATTGTATATGGATCTGCAATTACAAGTGACCATCCTCAAATGCAAAAAAATATTCCTTCCATGCATCGTGTGGATCTACTCTGCTCACTTATGGAAAACAAGCACCCACTACTAGTAACAGGAACGCATGGAAAAACAAGCGCTTCATCTTTACTCGCCTGGACACTTTTTTACTTAAAGCAAAAGCCTTCGTTTGCAATTGGAGGAATTGTAAAAGGTATTGAAAAAAATGGTGGATATGATCTTGGTGACTACTTTGTTGCAGAAGCAGATGAGAGCGATGGCACTTTTAATAAATATACAAACTATAGCGCGATCATCACAAACATTGAAGCAGAGCATTTAATATATTGGAAAAATCTGGAAACCTTGAAGAAAGGATTTTCTGATTTTATGCAGAAAATTCCAAAGCATCGATTTTGTTTCTATTGCTCCGATGATCCAATTCTTTGTGGAATAAATCCCAAGGGCATTTCATATGGTTTTGAAAAAGGGGCTTGCTTACAAGGAAAAAATTTCAAGCAAGGGGTCGATGTTTCGACCTTTGATGTAGAATACAAAGGTACCTCTTATTGTGATATTACACTTTCTATGCCAGGTAAGCATCAAGCGTTGAATGCAATTGCTGTATTTGGCCTTTGTGTTGAACTTGGTCTTAATAGTGAGGCGATTAAGGAAGCCTTTGCTCAATTTAAAGGGGTATATCGGAGAGCTGATTACAAAGGCGAATTTAGGGGATCACTTGTCTACGATG
>JAJFMG010000120.1 GCA_021772295.1 Chlamydiota bacterium
GAAAAAAGAAGGAGTGACTGTTTTACTTACAACGCACTATCTAGATGAAGCCGAAGCTCTATGCGATCGAGTATGTATCATTGATCATGGTGAAATGAAAACATTGGATACTCCTAAAAACTTAATGAATTCATGGAAACACAGCTCTTTAGAAGATGTATTTTTATCCCTAATTGATCAGAAGGAGATGCCAAGTGAGTAGATCTGTTTTTTCTTTTATATCTGTTCTGTATCAACTCATCCGAAGAGATTTTTATGTATTTATACATGAACTTCGAGGAAAATTCTTTGATACGAGTTTTGTGCTTTTTACAAATATTTTAGTGTTTGGATATGTGTTTGAACATATCAACCATGACGCAGGGTTTGCATCTTTTATCTTTGTTGGGGCCATAGCGTCCTTTGGTTTTTTTGAAATTGTTGGACGAGTAGCGACGCTTATTTCAGATATCAATGGGAATAAGGTCATTTCGTATCATTTAACGTTGCCTGTTCCATCTAGCTATATTTTTATTAATATTGCCATTTCATGGGCAATATGCACTGCCATTCTTTCAGCCTGTTTGATCCCAGTTGGAAAACTTTTGCTTTTTAATCAGTTTAGCCTTTTGGGCATATCCTTTGTGAAATTTGTTCCTTTTTTCTTGGTTACCAATCTATTTTTTGGATTCTTTTCTCTATGGCTTTCGAGTGTCATTAAAGATGCAAGTAACCTCGGATCCCTTTGGATGAGAGTCATTAATCCACTATTTATGTTTAGTGGTTATTTCTATACCTGGAAGAGTTTATATGGGATTTCAAAAGTATCTGCGATTCTAAATTTAGTAAATCCACTTCTATATATTATGGAAGGAATGAGATCTGCGATGCTTGGACCAAAAGGATATCTTCCTTACTCCGTATGTATTATAGTGGTTTCTTTATTTACGGTTGTATTTGGCTATGATGCGATCAAAAGAATGAAGAAAAGACTCGATTGCGTTTAAAGCTTTACATAGCGAAACATCTCATCGATGTTTCGTTTTGCAGCTTGCAAAAGAGTTGGATCAATATCTACAATCATATCAGATAATGGATCTTTTAAAGCTCGAAGTATATCGCTTAGACTATTTGATTTCATATACTTACACATCATACAAGAACCAATAATATCAAGCTCAGGGTTCTCGATTTGAAGTCTAGAGGTAATGCCACATTCGGTGAGTATGGCCATTGGAGTTGTTTGCTGTTTTGCAAAGGAAAGAATTTGAGATGTAGATCCTACCATGTCAGCTTTTGCTACAACATCCTCATCGCACTCGGGATGAACCAAGGTAAGCATAGTTGGATTTTCTTTTTTTAGAGCTTCTAACTCCGAGGCGCTAAATTCTTCATGCACGTAGCATGAGCCATCATAGAGTACGATTTCTTTATGAACGCCCTTTTCTTTCATCTCATTAATCAGATTTTTTCCCATAAGCAAATCTGGAAGAAATACAATTTTATCGTTTTCAATTTTTTGAATAATCGAAAAGACATTGGAAGAGGTCACACAAACATCACAAACTGATTTGACAGCTGCAGTTGTGTTGATATAACAAACGAATGTATGGTTTGGATATTTTTCTCTAAGAGCTAATACATCTTCCTTTGTGACACTATCTGCAAGGGAGCATCCACCATTTGGATTTGGATCTATTACAAGTTTGTTAGGATTTAAGATTTTAGCTGTCTCCGCCATAAATCGGACTGCTGGAAAAACAATCGTTTTTGCATCTGTCTCCATTGCTTTTTTTGCGAGGAAATATGAATCACCTACAAAATCTGCAACTCCATAGATAATGTCAGGGTGTACGTAGGAATGAGCTAAAATTATAGCTTGTTTTTCCGTCTTAAGCGCGTTGATTTCATTAATGAGGGGAGAGATACTCTCACATCTTTGCAAAGTGTATTTACAAAGAGGATTATCCACTTTGATTTTGGAGAGTTTTTCAAAAAGTTCGTGCGGCGACATTTTTTGCTCATTCATACAAAATCCTTAGTGCATATCGAGATAACTTTGTAATATCAAAGTAGCGCTTAATGTATCTACATTTTTTGCTCTTTTTTTTCGGTTCACACCGCTATCGATCATAGAACGCTCTACTTGTTTGGAGGTGAGTCTCTCATCTAAGTAAGCAATTTCGATACCTGAAAGTTCTTTTAATTTTTCACCAAAAGCCTTAGCCATTTCTGACATAGGAGAATCATTTCCCGAAAGTTGCAGCGGAAGGCCAATCACAAATAGACTACATGTAAAATCTTTAATTTCCGCCAAAATAAGCGCAATCGTATCTTCCGATTTTTTCTGCGCTTTTATGGTAGCAAAAGGCGATGCGAGTATCTTACTCTCATCTGATCGAGAAAGTCCAATTCTTGCCATCCCAAAATCTATTCCAATAATACGTCCCATACACTCCTGTTTTGAAGTTAAATACCTATGATATTGCATATTAGATCTATTAGCAAGCATCTTGGTTTTCTAATATATCGCAATCGACATAGAAATATTTAAAAATTATTTTATAATAGTCTTGGTTATTGGGTGTATATTTGTTAAGAGAGGGTATAGCAAACAAATAAATAAGGAACCACCAATGCATGAGAAAACAAGGCCGCAGCTCGTATTAAAAAAAGCGATTCCCTATATTCTGCTTGGCTGTTTATTTACAAGTTTGCAGGCCCTTTTTGCCAAGCTTTTAGAAAATAGCATTTCCATTCCTTTTTTAGTGTTTTCTAGATGTTTGATTAATAGCGTTATTCTAACACTTTGGATTGTTTGTAGTAGATCTACGGTTTCATTCCGGACAATTTTGAGATCTAGAAACAAAAAATTGCTTCTTGCAAGAGGCTTATTTGGCACAATAGGAATTTATGGGTTCTACATTGCTTTGAAATTTATTTCTTTATCAAGCGCTATAGTACTTATGTATTCGATTCCAATTTTCGTTCCAATCGTTTCTAGAGTTTGGCTCAAAATTAAAATTTTTCCAAAGATCTATATTGGAATTGTGATCGCTTTTATCGGTATTGTTTTTATTTTAAGACCTGGAAGTGATGTATTTAATATCGGTGGGGTAATTGCAATATTTGGTGCTATAATGGGGGCAATTGCAACATTGTGTATTAGAATGCTTCACTATGAAGAGCCAAAAGAGCGTATCTTAGCATATTATTTCTATATTGCACTGATGGTATCGACTATGGTGTTTATCTTTAGCGAAAAGACAATTCCAAAACTAAATGCAGAAATGATTATTTATCTACTGCTAGTTGGAATTTCATCTACACTGTTTGTTTTTTTCTTAACCCTTGCCACCAAATATGCACCTTCAAGACTTATCAGCCCCTTTCTTTATGCAAGTGTTATTTTCTCTATAGTGCCTGATGTATATATTTTTCATAAAAGGCCTTCGATTTATTTTATAATTGGGGTTCTTTTGACAATAGTTGGAACTATTTATCTTGTGAAAAATTACCCCAAAAATGATTTGGTTTACCATGAGAAAAAAAAGAAGTGAATTTCTAAAGTAATTTTATTCTTGCATGGAAATCCTAGAATCTAGTTGAATTCCCCCTTTATTTTGTAAAAAAACTCAAAAAAAGAGCATATGGATGTAAGTGTTTTTGATTTGTTCTCAGTGGGTATTGGCCCATCTAGTTCTCATACTGTTGGACCCATGAGAGCTGCCTATGCATTTATTGATCTTATTACAACAAATGGAAATCTGGCAAAAACAGATCAAATTCATATAGAATTATATGGATCTTTAGCGATGACAGGTGAAGGTCATGCTACTGATAAAGCGATTATTTTAGGTCTATGTGGTTACCTTCCGGAGAGTATTGATCCGGGTAAAATGGGAGCATACCTCTCTAAAATTCGATCGAGCAAAGAAGTTTATTTGGGGGGAGGACATAAAATATCATTCGAAGAAGAAAGAGATCTCATTTTCCATAAAGGAAAAAGACTTCCCTTTCATTCTAATGCAATGAAAATAACAGCGTTGGATGCATCGCATCGATACCTTTTTTCAGAAATTTACTATTCCCTAGGGGGTGGGTTTATTACTTCTCACACAGATCAAAAAAATGAAGAGAAGCAAGAAAGTAAATCTTTATTTCCTTACCCCTTTGAAACGGCATCTCAATTGTTACGTCATTGTAGAACAAATGGAATGACAATAGCTGATGTCATGATGGCAAATGAGATTAGCTATCGATCTGAGGATGAAGTTAAACAGGAACTACTCCATATTTGGCATATCATGCAGTCTTGTGTAAAAAGAGGGTGCGAAACAGAAGGGGTTTTACCAGGAGGCCTTGATGTTAAACGAAGAGCGCCTTCCATGTATCAAAGACTTTCGAAAGTGGGGAAAGACATCGCGTCTGATCCCTCGCTTATTTTAGATTGGACATCTCTTTTTGCAATCGCAGTAAATGAAGAAAATGCAGCGGGTTCTCGGATTGTTACATCTCCCACAAATGGGGCGTCAGGAGTCATTCCAGCAGTGCTTCATTATTACCAAAATTTTATTCCTGATTATGATGAAGATGGTGTCATTGAGTTTCTGCTTGTAGCTGGTGGAATTTGCGTGCTCTATAAAAAAAGAGCAACACTTTCTGCTGCAGAAGCGGGCTGTCAAGGAGAGGTTGGCGTTGCATGTTCTATGGCAGCTGCCGGTCTTTGTTCTGTTTTAGGAGGAACTGTTCATCAAATAGAGAACGCTGCAGAAATTGGAATGGAACACCATTTGGGACTTACTTGTGACCCCGTGGCAGGTCTTGTGCAAATCCCGTGTATTGAGAGAAATACAATGGGAGCTGTCCACGCCATTACATCAGCAAAGCTTGCTTTGATGGGAGATGGTACACATAAAGTGACTCTCGATGAGGTGATACAATCAATGTATCAAACGGGTAAAGATATGCATCACAAATATAAAGAGACAAGTGAAGGAGGGCTTGCAAAATTCGTGCAAAAGAAATCCTTGATAAATGCAGATACGATCCCGTATGTTTCCAATCTTAGCCCCAAGTGTTAGGAGACCTCCATATGACAAGCAAGACTCTATTAGATGTAAGAAGAAAGTACACGCCTACTCTTGTGCCCATATTACAAGAGGTAAAGAAACTAAAATTTACTAGTCTAGATGTAAAAACGCATATTGAATCTTCCATTGCCGATTTGTTCCCTCATACTAAAGAAAATGCATTACTTGTAGGGTCAAGTGATCCTTCTTCTAAACCCTCTGTGTTACGAGTTGGTGTTGTTTTTTCAGGAGGGCAGGCAGCAGGTGGTCATAGCGTGATTGCTGGAATTTATGATTCTCTTTTTTCCTATCATAAAAATTCACATCTTTTGGGATTTTTAAATGGTCCAATTGGGATTATTGAAGGGGATACAATAGAGCTTACAAAAGAAAAAGTTGATCTCTATCGAAATGTAGGTGGATTTGATTTAATTGGATCTGGACGTGATAAAATTGAATCAAAAGAGCAATTTGAAAAGTCACTAGCTGTTGTAAAAAAACATGATCTTGACGGTATTATTATTATAGGTGGTGATGATTCGAATACCAAT
>JAJFMG010000013.1 GCA_021772295.1 Chlamydiota bacterium
ACCAGCTGTATATGTTGAGTAGCATCTGGAAGTGTCATAACACTTGTGAACTCCTTAATGCTTGCAGGATAAATGTGGGTAAAGAGACAGAAGCTTGGGTCTTCTTTTGACACGCCCTTTATGCGTAGCCCCTCTTGAATCTTGTCCTTAAGGTCTTTTTCAAGTGGAATTATTCCCGTTGAATCAAAGCTGGGGTCATCCTTTACTTCAGGAAATTGCGGATAAAATACATTATCAGCAAGTACTAAATCTTGAAAATTAGTAATCCAATCTCTGATCGATTGTTTTGTGTATTTACCATCATTCGGAACTTGTCCAACTGCCCCAAAAATTATAATAGGGGCTCCAAGATCATCATCTGAGATTTCTTCTCGAGCAACTTCTCGAAACCCATTTCCAGTACCTTCAAGTAAAATAAGCTCTTTTGCAATGATTTGTTTGTTTTGATCGATAGTTTCATGAAAAACGCCGATTCTTGCTTTATTATAACTTAAATGAGCAAGCACTATTTGTGTAGAAAATAGACAAGAGGCGTAAATTATTCCTCGTTTGTCTTTACGTAACTTCGTTGGATGAATATATTCTCCCCACATTTTGGATGGAATGTTGGAAAGTGAAAAATTGAAAGGAAGAGCGCTTGAGTAATCATAATAGGAGTAAGCCACTACTTTTGAGAGCTCTTTTTGTAGAGTGCGGATCATTTTTATACAGAATGTATTAGCAACATTAGAGACTTGCTTTAGATTTTCATAAATTACTCTTGTACCGACCTCTGGGATAAAACCTGAACTTAATTTGAGAAGGTGTAAGCAAACAAGGATTAAGAACTCTTTTGGAAGCGCTCTAATAAATAAAGAGTGGTTCGTATTTGCAAAAACCTCATCTGGAGTGTTTTTTTCTTTGAGAATAGATATTTTGAGTTGTTCTAGGTCTAGTTTCTGTACATTTTCAATTAATCTACAAGCAAGCAATGCCATTCCATGACAGCAATTCGAAGTTGTGTGAGCATCAAAATCTACATATTTCTTTTTTGAAAGAGAGTCAATCACTCTAAAGCAAACTTCATAGAAAAAGTAGAAATGTTCTTCTTTTTTGAACCTATGATCAAAAAAATCGATCACATCAAAACTTGGGGCAAGATCATAGCAAAATGAAACTGAATCAGTTAATATATTCATACATTGTTAATTTTTTTTGTTTAGGCACGTAATTATACTAGCTATCTGATTTAATTGTCAATTAAATTTATTAATAATTTATATTCTTAATAAAGAATTGCAATGTACATCTAGGGCGCTTTGCTCAAGCAACTCATGATCTGGCTGTTGAATTGAACAAGATTTCTCCGGCAAGGTCTTTATACGTGCTAAGCGAATGCTTAGACATAACCTTTTTACCTGTCTAATACTTAGATTCAAGGACATAGCAGCTTCAGATTGAGTAAGTCTCTTATCTATAACCTTCTCAACAGCTCATAATCTATCTAACTCTTTGTTACTTATAGTTATCCCTTTATAGCTCCTTCTTTTCTGTGTGCTTGATTTTAGCTTTAGTAGAAAAGGGGACGTTATTAATTAATTTAAAGGGGACATTTTCATTAAACGCTTACATCTATGTTTGTAAGGGTGTTAATATTATTTGGAATATGTTAAAATATACCTTTAAAATTTCTTTTCGAGGATTATATGTCGGTACAAAACAATAGTAACGCTTCTGAGTATTTTGAGAAAATAGGAAGTTTACTACCTATTCCAACTGAAGAAGAACATAGCCAATGCTTTGAAATCTCACCGGCAAGAATAGGACAGGCTCTTGCTATAACCTTATCTACATCTGGAAGAGTTCCATATATTCCTCTATCCCTTCAGTTGTTTCCAGACAGTGAGTTTTTGCGTGCCATATTCGTATATGGGAATGTGACTTCATTTGCTGTGTTGTACTCTTGGTCTGCAAAAGAATTAACCGAGAACTGTATTAATATTAATAAAGGATTATCACCTGTATCCTCCGAAAGTCAGGGGACGAATAGTTTTTGTGGTTGTTATAAAGTTATAAGGTTGTCAAAGGAGCTTTTTTCAGTTTTTGCCGGCGGCCTTTCATTGTTTCCGTTTGCAGTGGTTGCTGCAGATTATAACAATAGTAATGCCTATGCTGCATGGATTATAGCTGCTGATGCAGCCTTTCCATCATATTCTGTAAGTAGTGCGTTAGAAAGAGCGCTTCAGCCTCGAATAAGCTCTGAGGGAACAATTGGAAAGTTAAAAGACATTCGTAAAAAATTACTAAAAAACCTTCGCTCTAATATAGATCATGTTGTAACCCATCCAGAGGAAAGAGACGAATATGTCATTAAAATAAACAAGGTATTACAACTTTCTGAGGGAGATGATAGGTCTATTGAAGTAGCGAAATTATTCCTCTCCGAAAGTGAGTTTGGTTTTGAAGAGCAATCCGAAGAGTGTTGCTCAACGGTAAATGTCGCATCTAAGTTTTTTGGAACAATTTTTACATTGGGTCAGTTAGGGTTACTCGGTATTATTGCATTTGAAGGGGCAGAAAATATTTATGATGCTGATTGGTTTCAAGGTGGTACTGCAGCAGGTGTGGTTCTAGTAAATGCTTATTTGGCAGGAACGCTGATTTTTAAATCATCTTCAACAATTTGTAAAACTATTTCAAATGTATTTACGGGAACATACAAGCGAACATTAACGCAGCAACATGCTCCAAAACTCACTCTTGCTCTAGGTTTAATCGAAACAGTAACAGCTCTACTTTGTATAGGTCCAGCTCTTAAGCTTAGTGAAGAATATTTTAGTTTCAATGAGCCTCTAGCAATCTATATGGACATAACAGCTTCATGTGCTTCCATATTTCTTGTGATTACTACTATCTTTAACATTAGTGAAAAAACAATGGAATACTTCCTTGAGCAAGGATATGGGGCAGATCAACCAACCAATGAAGAAATTACTGATAGCTTGCATGCATTAGGGGCGCTGCTAGATCTTTCTGAAAATTTTCTAGTAGATGAAGTCATGAATAGAATTTCAGATAAAGGTAAAATAGATTTTGTATCTTCAAAATTTTATACTGAGCAAGTACTATTGGAGATACTAGAAGAAAATGATTTATTACCAAATATTGGTTCACAATCCAAGCATGCGCTAGATCTATTACAGATGAGATTGTCTCAGCCCACTATTGGTGAGGTTATTGCCTTAAAAAATGCAATGGAAGCATTGTTTGAAATGATTAAAACAGAAAATAGCCCTCTTTTTCATCTTGCTACCTTTCTAAAAGCGATGCCTTCAGATTTTTTAGACAATATCTCAAGTGATGTTGAGGTTACGATTGAGATGCTTGATGAAATTATTACAGAGTATAGCAATAGTGATGAATTAGAGGCTCTTATGCCTGGTCCAGATGGATATACTTATACTACGCTCATAGAATACGTGTAAATTTTGAACAGAAACTTACTTTGTTGCGATAACTGTTGGAAAGGCCTTATATTTATCGTAGATAAGCGATACTTCTTTAAACCCAGCCTTTTTGAATTCTATAACTATTTCCTCAGAGGTTCTGAAATTCCAAAACTGGAGGTCTAAGACATCCTTATAGACTATTTCAGACATAAGCAAGTCTTCATCACTCATTTCATCAAGAACCCACTCTGTTTTGTCAGGGAAGCTAGGCGGATAGGTGAGTACACCAATAATAAGCGTGCCTTCTGGCTTTAAAGCCGTATAGAACTCCTTATAAAGCTCTATAACCTTATTTTCATCAGGTTCATATACGTTTAGTCCATTGCTTGTAAGTACGTCTATTTCTCCATCTAAGCCTAAGTTCCAAGCATCACCTTGTCTGAAAATAGGTGGGATAATACCAGTTTTATCTGCAAATTTTTTAGCTAG
>JAJFMG010000121.1 GCA_021772295.1 Chlamydiota bacterium
GCTGATGGAAATTCAGGCTCTAATACCTTTTTCCAACTTGCCTCAAAGTCATAAGCAGTAAGTTTGGATCCATCAGACCAAAATGTGTCCTTTAGATGAAATGTATAGGTGAGTTTATCTTTTGAAATTTCAATGCGATCTGCAATCGCATTTGTAATAGCCCCATCCTCTTCTAAATGCGTGAGACCATCATAGAGCATAAAATGAAATGTACTCGTAACAGGGTCACTTTTTTTTCTAGGGTCAATCGTGATGGGATTATAGAAAAAATTAATCGATAATGCCTTGTTATTTGGAAGCTTTTGATTCTTTTTGCAGCTTAGAAGAAAAAATGGCGCAAGCATTATGAGAATAAAGATTTTTTTTAGCATTAAAAAAAACTCCTTTTTTCCAAGTTGGTACAATCATACGTAATACAATGTTGAATGCAAGTTTATTCACTCTGCTTGTCAAAAGTGTTCGTAATTTCATTTAATTTTTTTAACGCAAAGTAGGAAAGTTCGGGGTAGTTCTTTTTTAGATAGGGAAGTAGTTTAGCTTTGATCTTTTCAATTTCATTATGATGGAAATAGTATGCATCTTTTTTTGGATCTTGGTAGAATCCTCCAATATCAATCTCGATAGCTTTGCCATCTAAAAATCCAAAATTTCGTACTAGATGTGGATCTTTATCGAGATATCCCTTCTTAAATCTTTGCATAGAAAAATCAATCAAAGCCGAAATAGCATTTTTAGCTTCTTCTAACTGATTGTTTTTACGAAATCTCTCAAGTACTGCAGATGTCATTTCTGCCTTTTTTTGCACTGCAAACGTAAAATGATTAGGATCGATAGTGTGGTTTCTTCCCAGCTTGTCACATAGTATAAGTTTATGAGGCAAATGATCAGTAGGACTTAGATGAAGAGCAATCATAGCAGTTTCTTCAAAAAAGGTATTAAAAGAAACAAGACAACTTTCGAAGGTATCTTGCAAGACTTCATTCTTTTTTTTCTCCCAAGTTATTAGTTTTTTTTCAAAAAGGGGAAGCTTTGATAATTGTTTGGAAAAAGGGGAGAGTCTCCATCTACTATGTCTAAAAAACTTAAGGACATATTTATTGTCTTCAGAGACAAAAGCATAGCTTTGAGATCCTTTTGCTAAATATCGATATGATTTAGATAAGGAATCTTTTAGGTGTTCATAATTTCCAAGATTTGTTTGCCATTTTTCTTGCGTTTCAAAGTTAGAGCTGATGGATTTAATGGAAAATCCATCTGTGAGCTTATGATAGCCTCTTTCAAGGCAAACAACAGTTGTTAAAGTACAGAAGATCAAAATCAGTTTATTTTTCATATCTGATGTGATCCCTCTTGCGCTTTTTTTAAAGCATTCTCAAAGCAGTTTTGGTAAGTTGGGTGGTTTTCAAAAATCCAAGTTTTGAAATCTCTAGTAATCCGTATAAGTTCATTCTGATATTCTCTTGAGTCTTTTCGGCTATCATCAAGATAAAGTCTTCCTGTATCTATTAATGCGGCTTTGCCGTCAATAAAGGCAAAATTTGTTGCGAAATCAGGATCAATATCACCGATGCCGCTTTTACACCGTTGGATATTAAGCGTAAATAATTGGTAAATTGCATCTTGGACTAAATCTTTATTTCCATGGTCTATAAGAGTTTCAATGTGGTTATATGCAGCTACAGCTCGTTTTTGCAAAATGAATTCAGTTTTGTTTAGGTCGATTTCATGTGAAACACCTATCTTATCAACGATAGTAACTTTTGTCTGAATAGGCTTAAGGTTTCCAAGTTGCGTATAGATTAGCCCCGTATCTTTTTGCATTAGATTATAGGCTATATGAATACTGTCGAAAGTTTTGCCCAGTATTCGAGCTTTTTTCTCTTTTTTTTCCAATAATCGGTTTGCGAGACTTTTCGGGAGGGGAGTATAGTTTAAAATAGGAGGAGTTCGCATGTGCTGAAACTTAAAAAATTTTAAAATTGTTTTTTGATCCTCACCTAAAAACACATAACATTGGCTTCCATAATCAAAATAGTGAAATTTCTGATTGAGCAAGGATGTGATTTCTCTTTTTTTAGAATCGGAAATGGCGATATTCCACTTGCTGTAATCGCTTTTAGGAGCGGTAATATTTACAATAGCAAACCCATCGGTTGCTCTATGACACAACCGCTCTGTTCCCATAAGAAGAAGAGTCGCCAACACAAAAATTTGGATTTTTTTGAAAAGACACATACATCATGTTATATACTTAAAGAGCTTTGATTATAAACAACGTTTGCTGGGAAATCAATTTTATTTGTTGCTCTTGTAAATTAAAAAGACTAAGATTCGCAACCTTTGTATTTACGGTTTAGAATCTTCATATGATAGAGACCAAAAGAAGACTAATTGCGCTTATATCCATCACATCTGCAATCGCAATGATTTTTTTGGATTCTACCATTTTACCTATAGCTCTTCCAACGATACAAAAAGATTTAAATATTCCCCAAGGTGTACTTCAGTGGATAATAAATGCCTATACTCTTGGTATGGCAACCTTTGTGATCACAGGTGGAAAACTTGGTGATAGATTCGGTCATCGCAAAATATTTTGTTTGGGGATGTGTCTATTTGCATTTTCTTCTTTAATTGGAGGCTTTGCGCCATCCATGATGTTTTTAATCTATAGTAGAACGCTGCAAGGAATTGGCGCAGCGTTCATGTCTCCATCTGCGATGGCTCTTATTCTCGAAACATTTCCACCCTCGCAACGAGGAAGAGCAATAGGACTTAGCGTATCTATTGGATCATTATTTCTCTCGATTGGTCCTTTTATAGGGGGTTTTTTTACGCAGGTTTGGAGCTGGAGGCTTGCTTTTTTTGTAAATGTTCCGATAGCAATTGCTGGCATTTTCTCTATGATGTACTCTATTCCTAAATCAAAAATTACAAAAAAGCCCTTTGATATCCCAGGTTTTTTGGCCTTGTTCTCAGGCCTTTTTTGTTTCATTCTACTTTTGATGCAGGCAAGAGAGTGGGGAATTATGTCCCCAATCATTATTCTGCTTTTCTTTTTAACATGTGTCTTTTTTGCCCTTTTGTATTATACATCAAAAGGAAAAGATCATCCGTTTATTGATTTTTCACTCTATCGAGATAAGATTTATTTTGGAGGAAGTGTTCTCATTTTTTGTACGCAGTTTTTTTTAATGATGACTGTGTTTTGGGCACTTTATTTTCAGAGAGTACTTTCCTATTCTCCTGTAGAAGCTGGTCTTCTTACTCTTATTTCAACACTCCCGATCATGTTTTTTGCAACCTTTAGTGGTTATCTAATGGATAGAGTCGGCCCAAAGATTCCAGTGTCTCTTGGGTTTTTCATGCTGAGTATTTCTTTTATTTGGTTTATGTTTTTTAACCATAGTGTACATGTTTTTTATCTATTACCAGCTCTTTTTCTATTTGGAACAGGTATTTCCTTTATCATGACAGCGCTTTCTACTGCAACGCTCAGCTCAGCTTCTCCTAATGCTCGTGGGATTGCAACTGGCATGTATAATACTATTCGCTTTAGCGGCGCAACAGTTGGAGTAGCTGTGATTAGCGGGGCAATCTCACAAGCGAAATTTTTTCGATTTAGAGAGCTTATTAAAAGTAATTCCTTAACTAAAAACATTTATTCCAGTCAATTTAAAGAGATTCTCTCTGAGTACCCAGTTGATCAAAACATGCTTTCTGCATATAGCCACGAGCAAGGTTTGGTAATAAAGCAGTCGTTGATTTCTTCATCTGTTTTTGGCTTTGCTTTTGCAAATTTTGTTTGCTTGGTGCTTGCAATATTTTGTTTATTTTTTAGTATTTACTACCTGCGTTTTTTCTCACCAAAAAAACTTGCAAACGAGCTAGAAAATAATATCTAAAATACGTTATGCAAAAGCTTATGTCATTTTTTGAGGATGCTCTTATGAAACGCAATATTTTATTTATTTTTGCAGTGTTACT
>JAJFMG010000122.1 GCA_021772295.1 Chlamydiota bacterium
TTGCAAAGGTAATAAATCGCTGCTATCTACATTAATAATACAAGCGAGCAAAGGTGTTGGATGAGCATTTTTTCTTTGTTATATCATCAACTCGTGATAGCTACTAATCCATATTTAATTGACTTCTCTAAAAGTTCATACTCAAACAAAACTCTCCTGTCTTTATCAAATATTTAAAATAAAAAATTTGACTTCTGTAAAAAAACCACCTAAACAAGAAGAAATTTTAACTCTAGTAAAGCAAAGTAAAAAGGAGCTCAAAATGCCAACACCAATTAATCCATCCTCAGGATCTGATGATCCACGTAATATACAACCCGCTCAAGCAAATGACAAACAAGATGGCTTGCATAGTCTAGCAAGTCGTGTAAATCACTCCAGGAGTACAATAGACACGGCATCTGCTCAGAAACTACAGACAAAAAAAAGGGAATATAAACATACATCCCCTGATTCACAAAACCCGACTGAAAAAAAGACTGATAATGAACGTCATAAAATATGCTCTAAGAAGCGTCATTAATTTAGAAAAGAGTGCAGCGAGGTTCTCTTATACTTTTTGTATACAATCGAAAAGAAAATAAGCTTCAGCAAAGCTCCTGGAATAAAGGGAATGACTCCAAGCTCTATGGCTTTATTCGTTCCTACAAAATTGCCAAGCCACGAAGCTCCAAATAAATAAAGGATGATATTGCCAAACACCATGGCAATAAAGACTAGTGAGGCTGTTTTTTTAGTGGATAACTCTACAATAAGTCCTACTAAAAAAGCAGCAAGCACATAACCTAAAATATATCCACCTGTTGGCCCTAAAATACATGCCAGACCAGCTTTTCCACCAAATACTGGAAGTCCCAAAACGCCCTGCAAAAGAAAAAACAAAACAGTAAGTGTTGCTCTTTGAGATCCAAGTATAGCCGCTACAAATAAGATGACATGAGGTTGCAATGCAATAGGCACTGGGGTGTTTGGAAGATGAATGACAAGCGGTGAACAAAGTGAAATTACAATAGACGAAAATAGGGCAACAATCCAATCTAGAGCTATTTTCTTTGAAGGATGTAAAATGTTTTTCGACCGAAAAATATCCAAGAAATTTCCCTCAAGTTCACAACTTAGAGGGAGAGATTTTACATGGTATTTAGAATTAGGTTCAATTGATTAAATAGTTTTTTTTGCCCTTCGAAGATAGCGTATGCAAGAAGTGAACTAGCTTTTACCCACTTACCGTGAAGAACTTCTTTAGGCTGCGGCCTGAAATTACCTGTGATTTCTCCAAAAAAGTAACAAACGTGTTTTTCTATTAAAAGGTTATCTCGATAAAATTGATAACTCTCCTCTACTTCGCGAAGAGACAAAATCTTTACAAGCTCAAAACCTGTTTCTTCAAGCAGCTCTCTTTCTGCAGTATCTTCAGGTCTCTCACCTGGATTTTTATGCCCTTTTGGAAAGCCCCAATATTCGCCTTTTGCATGTTGAATCATAAATACTTCTTTTGTCGAAGTATTTAAGGGAATAATGCCAAAGGCTTTTTCTATTTTTGGATCCATATCAACTACTCTTTAAATTGTGAAAAAGCAACAACTGCGTTGTGTCCCCCAAAACCAAAGGAATTTACAAGCGCTGTTTGCACTTTTCTCTCCACAACTTGATTTTGTGCTAAGTTAAGATCTTTAACCTCTTCTTCCACATTATTCAAGTTAATTGTTGGATGAATCTTCCCTGTCTCAATAGCTTTAATTGCAGCAATAGACTCAACACCACCTGCAGCTCCAAGACAATGTCCTGTTAGAGACTTAGTAGCATTAATCACGATATTTTTCGTTTTATCTCCAAATACGGTTCGAATACCTCGAATTTCACAAAGATCACCAACAGGTGTCGATGTGGCATGAGCATTAATGTAGTCCACCTCATCTAGTGGAATATTGCCATCTTCAAGTGTTTTTTTCATGCAAAAAGCAACTCCAGATCCATCTTCGATGGGAGCTGTAATATGATGCGCATCGCAATTAATATACCCACCACTGTATTCTGCGAGAATTCGAGCACCTCTTTTTTTGGCATGTTCATAACACTCTAACACAAGCACTCCAGCCCCTTCTCCAACGACAAAACCATTACGAGAAGTGTCCCAAGGCCTAGATGCACCCTGCGGGTTATCATTATCTTCTGATAAAGCTTTCATCGCTACAAAACCGCCCACTCCAATGGGGTTTATAGGCGCTTCAGCGCCTCCGCAAACCATTAGGTCAGCATCACCCATTTGAATGTGGTTTGCTGCTGCAATAATAGAGTGATTTGATGTCGCGCAAGCTGTAGACATTGAATAATTTGGTCCTGTAAACCCAGTATCGATTGCAAGGAGAGCTGATCCCATATTAGTAATAATATAGGGAACAAAGAAAGGTGTAATCCGATTTACCCCTTTTTGAGTAAGGGTCTTTACTCCATCATGGAAAATCGACATACCACCCATGCCCGAGCCAATTATAACTCCACATCTAGTCTTATCGAGTTTTGAAAGAGCCTTTTCAGTTACCTGAGCAGACTCCAAAGCCTTTTTTCCAGCAACCATCGCATAACGGATAAACGGATCGACTCTACGAGCCTGCTTTTTATCCATATAACCTTCTGTGCTAAAATCCTGTACTTCACCAGCAAATTTGGTAGGAAACGTGCTACAATCAAAAGCTTCAATAGGGCGAATGCCACTTTTTCCTTGCAACAGTTGCTCATAAAAATGATCAACATCTGTTCCAAAGCAAGATACAATACCGTAACCAGTAACTACAATTCTCTTTTTTTTCATAAAATAACCCTTACTTAAGAAGAGATAGCATCTTTAATATCGATTTCAAGATCTACTATTTCACTATCACTCCAAAGACTTTCTAAATGATATTTTTCACGCATCTCAGGCATAAACAAATGTATGATAAACGTTCCGTAATCAAGTACTACCCAATCCCCTGTTTGCATCCCCTCTACGTGTATTGGTCTTTCTCCCTTCTCTTTTAAAGCATCTTGTATTGCTCTTCCAATTGAAGTAACGTGCCTATCTACATTTCCCTGAGCAACAATTACATAGTCTGTAATCGAAGAGTGCTTTCTGATATCGATTGCAACGATATTAGAACCCTTTTTCTCAAAGATAGTTTGAGCAATTAGATTTAAAAGATCTTTTGAAACATCAGTCATATAATTAACAGTATAGTATAAAATGAAATTATTAGCGGTTAGAGTATAAATTACGCAGATGAATGTAGTCTACCACTTTTCTTGGAATAAGATGATCGCAATATAGTTTTTTTTTCAATCTATCTCTAATCTGCGTACTACTAATCTCAAGCACAGAATTTTTGAAAAAATCGATATTATCACGCCCCTTTAAAAAAGTAGGTATCATTTCTTTTTTGGAATATCTTCTGCAAATAATTAAAGAAACCAATTGCAGAAGCTCAGATGGATTTTTCCAATCTTCTAAGTGCATCGCAGCGTCTTCAGAAAGTAGAAGAGAATATTGATCAGCTTCGCTTCTTGTTTCAATAAATGTTTTGATTGTATCAACAGTATAAGACACACCCTCTTTTTTTATCTCAAAATCTACAGTGGAAAAAAAAGGAATATCAAATATGGCAAGTTTAGTCATTTCCAAGCGTTCAAGGCTTGGTGCTTGTGGAGGATTATCTGTTTTAAAAGGAGAAATATTTACAGGACAAAATACCACTTCATCAAGATTATAGTGTTCTTTTACCTCTAGGGCCATCTGTAGATGCCCTATATGGATCGGATCAAAAGTGCCGCCAAAAAATGCGATTTTCTTAAGGGATCTCATACAAGCACTTTGTTAGATACTATCCTGAATTTGCTTTACAA